>JBFFSH010000137.1:0-1080 GCA_041572575.1 Thermodesulfobacteriota bacterium | reverse complement strand
CTAAACATAATGTGTATAATTTAGTATTAAATTCTGATAGAGTCACAGTATGTGTTGATATTAATTTGGGGCATTAGACATCTGACGGAGTAGAATTCATTAAGATTTTGATTATTTTTTTAACCATATCATCCGTAGACAGATGTCTGTTATTAAACCTAAATTCCTGTTCCTTCACATAATATATCAGATTTGCCTTGCTTACTCCATGATGCTTTAATAACTGCTCCTTCAAATATCCCCAAAACCCCTCGATTCCGTTTATATGTACTTTATTGTCTTTGCCTTGTTTAACATATTCCTGTTTGCCATGATCTATGGTTTTATGATAATAACCTTTTCTATTTAATCCCCTGTAGGATCTCCAGGTATCGGTGTATATTTTACTTCGTAAAACTATTCTTCCCTTTATTATATCCTGAAGAGTCTTTTTCTCCGCATCTCTTACAAACTCCACATACACTGTCCCGTTTCTCTGATAAAACCCAAACACCGGTTGAAGCAGTGTTTTAGCACCTCTTCCACGCTTTACTGCTTCTACCCTCCTGTAATACTCCCTGTCCTTCTTCCTCCTGTTCTTAAACTTAGGCCCCACATATGTCTCATCTACTTCCACTGTCCCAAACACAGGTTTTATATTTCTTTCTTCATAGTCAAATAGAGCTTTTCTTATGATCGTAAAACATCTGTGTGCCAGCTTTTGTGATAACTGTGTTTCTTTTGCCGTCTTATTTGCTGTAAATCCGTATACAAACCACCATAGCAGTTCATACCAAACATCCAGTGACACTCTGCTGTGCTTAAGATATGTATCGGTTTTAAGTGAGAAACGAAACTGACACTTTGAACACTCATGTCTTTGATCACGGAGTCTGTGCAGTACTCTTGATTTACATCGCTTGCACGTTTTGTTTTTTCCATATTTTTCATGTGAAAAAATCCTCCTTATTTTTCCCTCTGTAAATTGCCATGAATACCGCTTTATCATTGCTCTTTATCATATATACTACTCCTAACAACGTCTAATGCCCAAGTTTAATATCGGTGTTATATTCTTTGTATATTTTTGTTACATCTTCT
>JBFFSH010000136.1:0-1135 GCA_041572575.1 Thermodesulfobacteriota bacterium | reverse complement strand
CTGAGGGAAACTGAGTTTGTTACCCTGAGTGAGAACATCCTCTGTGGTTAAATCATTTTGTACTAAAAAGAGCGCTAGGTCACCGACTACTTTTGAAGATGGCGTTACCTTAACAATATCTCCAAATAGCAGGTTCACATCAGCATACATCTCTTTTACTTCTTCCCACCTGTCACCTAGCCCGAGTGAATTTGCCTGTGCCCTGAGGTTTGTGTACTGCCCTCCCGGAATTTCGTACAGATACACATCGGCATTTGAGGATTTCATGTCTCCTTCAAATGGAGAGTAAAACACCCTTACGTTTTCCCAGTATGAAGCTAGTTTATTAAGTCCCTTAACATCAAGCCCTGTATTGCGGGCAGAATTTTCCATTGCAGCCACTATTGCATTTAGGCTTGGCTGAGATGTCATTCCAGATAGAGAGCTAATGGCGCCGTCAACAATGTCTACTCCTGCTTCTGCTGCTTTTAGTACAGTAGCCTCTGCATTTCCACTTGTTGCATGAGTATGGAAATGAACTGGAAGTCCTGTCTCATCCTTTATAGCTTTTACAAGCAACTCTGCTGCAAATGGCTTGCATAGACCGGCCATGTCTTTTATAGCTATAATATGAGCACCCATATCAGAAAATTCCCTAGCAAGCTTAATATAATAATCTAAAGAATATTTTGTTCTGTTAGGATCAGTAATATCTCCTGTATAACAGATTGCGGGTTCTACGATTTTGCCGGTGTCCAGTGCCTGCTCTATTGATACCTTCATGTTGGGTATCCAGTTAAAACAATCAAATATTCTAAAAAGATCGATTCCGTTTTGTGCGGCCTGGTCTATAAATTCTTTTACTACATTATCTGGATAGTTCTTATAGCCTACGGCGTTTGAACCCCTGAGAAGCATCTGCAAAATAGCATTTGGCATTTTTGCCCTGATTCGCTCAAGCCTATCCCAGGGTGATTCCTTTAGAAATCTCATACATACATCAAATGTTGCACCACCCCACATCTCAAACGAAAACACGTCGTTTTCAATCCTGGATGTGGCCTCTGCGATGTTTAAAATATCGTGTGACCTCATGCGGGTTGCAAGAAGAGACTGATGAGCGTCTCTAAAAGTCGTGTCGGTTATTAGGAGTTTT
>JBFFSH010000135.1:0-1160 GCA_041572575.1 Thermodesulfobacteriota bacterium | reverse complement strand
CCTGACACAATGACCCCGTCTATTCTTGCAGATCACGCAAAAAAGATTGCCGAAGACAGCGGACTTGAATGTGAAATATTTAACACTGTTCAAATAAAAGAGAGAAAAATGGGGGGGCTTTATGCAGTATCAAAAGGAAGCCTGCAGGATCCTCGTTTTATTCATCTAACTTATAAACCTAAAAAGAAAGCAAGAAAGAAAGTAGCAATTGTAGGTAAAGGTATTACTTTTGACAGTGGTGGTCTGTGTATTAAGCCTGCTGATTATATGAAGACAATGAAAATGGATATGGGCGGATCAGCTGTTGTGCTTGGTGTAATGAAAGTGATTTCTTTAGTAAAGCCATCATTAGAAGTACATGCTCTTATATCAGCCTCAGAGAATATGACAGGAGGCGGAGCTTATAAACCCGATGATGTTGTCACAGCCATGAATGGAAAAACCATGGAAATCGTAAACACAGATGCAGAGGGAAGGGTAGTGTTGTCAGATGCATTATCATTTGCAGTAGAGCTGGGAGTGGACGAAATAGTAGACCTTGCTACACTTACCGGTGCATGCCTTGTGGCTCTTGGAACATACACGGCTGGTGTTATGGGAAATGATCAATTGGTTATAAATAGAATCCTTAAAGCAGCAAATACGGTAGGTGAGAAAATATGGCAGCTACCAATGGATGATGAACTTAGAAAGGATATTGAAAGCGATGTAGCAGATGTAAAGAATGTCGGAAGCAGATATGGTGGAGCGATTACAGCCGGAATGTTCTTAGAACATTTTGTTGATGAAACTCCGTGGGCACATATTGATATTGCAGGTCCTACATTTATAGAAAAAGGTGGAGAGTTTTATCCAAAAGGAGCTACGGGTTTTGGCGTACAGACAATACTGCAGTATTTATTAGAAAGATAAAAAACTTAAAATCTTTCCTAAACTAACTTAAGATATAAAACTATATGACTCTGTATGATTCATTTATAAATAGTCTGTTTAATTCTAACCTTCTAGAGATTGAGCTCGAGGGTGATATTCCTGAGGAAACAGAATCCATACCTATTCCATTTATTCAGATTAAGAAAAAACCCACGGTATGGGAGCTTGAGAAGGTATTGACTCATGTATCTGAGAACGAGTACATAAAATGCGTAATCCTAAAAATT
>JBFFSH010000134.1:0-1220 GCA_041572575.1 Thermodesulfobacteriota bacterium | reverse complement strand
AGAAAAGGGAACAGGTATTGCAGAAGCTACCTGCTTTACAAGAGACCTTGTAAATGAACCCCCTGACACAATGACCCCGTCTATTCTTGCAGATCACGCAAAAAAGATTGCCGAAGACAGCGGACTTGAATGTGAAATATTCAACACTGTTCAAATAAAAGAGAGAAAAATGGGTGGACTTTATGCTGTATCAAAAGGCAGCCTGCAGGATCCACGTTTTATACATCTAACTTATAAACCTAAAAAGAAAGCACGAAAGAAAGTAGCTATTGTAGGTAAAGGTATTACTTTTGACAGTGGTGGTCTGTGTATAAAGCCTGCTGATTATATGAAGACAATGAAAATGGATATGGGCGGATCAGCAGTTGTATTAGGTGTTATGAAAGTAATTTCTTTAGTAAAGCCATCATTAGAAGTACATGCGCTTATATCAGCCTCAGAGAATATGACAGGAGGCGGAGCTTATAAACCCGATGATGTAGTTACAGCAATGAATGGAAAAACCATGGAAATTGTAAACACAGATGCTGAGGGAAGGGTAGTGCTGTCTGATGCATTATCATTTGCAGTGGAGCTGGGTGTGGACGAAATAGTTGACCTTGCTACTCTTACTGGTGCATGCTTAGTGGCTCTAGGAACATACACAGCTGGTGTTATGGGAAATGATCAATTAGTTATAAATAGAATCCTTAAAGCAGCAAATACTGTAGGCGAGAAAATATGGCAGCTCCCAATGGATGATGAACTTAGAAAGGATATTGAAAGCGATGTAGCAGATGTAAAGAATGTTGGAAGCAGATACGGCGGAGCAATTACTGCTGGAATGTTCCTGGAACATTTTGTAGATGATACTCCATGGGCACATATAGATATTGCAGGTCCTACATTTATAGAAAAAGGTGGAGAGTTTTATCCAAAAGGTGCAACAGGTTTTGGCGTACAGACAATACTGCAGTATTTATTAGAAAGATAAAAACTTAAGAGCGTTCCTAAAATAACTTAACTTATTAAAATATATGACTCTGTATGATTCTATTATAAACAGCTTGTTTAATTCTAACCTTCTAGAGATTGAGCTAGAGGGTGATATTCCTGAGGAAACAGAATCCATACCTATTCCATTTATTCAGATTAAGAAAAAACCCACGGTATGGGAGCTTGAGAAGGTATTGACTCATGTATCTGAGAACGAGTACATAAAATGCGTAATCCTAAAAATT
>JBFFSH010000133.1:0-1419 GCA_041572575.1 Thermodesulfobacteriota bacterium | reverse complement strand
TACATGCCGGCACTTCCAATACAAACATTTGTATTAGCTTGCTTATCTTACTATTTGATAGTTTTGTATTCTTAAGTAACTTCTTTTGCATAGTTTCAGCTTAGTATACTTTGCTGTCCTATGCGAGCTCCTAAATTTATTGTCGGTGAAATATTTTATAGAATTGCAAGTTGTTTATAAATCAAGCAAGGAGGACGATTATGAGAGTATTACTAACGGTTTTAATATTACTACTTTTTGTACAGTCTGTAAATGCTGAGGGGCTTAAGAGTGAAGCCGAAACCAGGGCTATCTCTGATAAGATAATGCAGCATTTTATAAAAGAAGATTTCAAAACAGGTCTTGATTTAGCAAAAAAACATTGGCCACTGCCTGAAGTAGAGATAGAAGGTCTTGGTGTAACAATTAAAACCCAATGGGCAACTGTAAGAAACAGGTTTGGAAATCCTACGGGTACAGAGTTTGTAAGGCAGCAAAAAATAGGAAAGTCATTTATTAGATATTATTATCTACACAAATTTGAGAATCATGCACTTTTTTGGAGATTTACCTTCTACAAGCCAATAATATGTGGAAGATAAACGGTATTACTTATAAAGACGATCTAGATTTTCTGTTTGAGTAAGCAATAACTGTAATGTTCAACATTCAATCTATTTGAAATATTAAGACTCGGAGCTGATTTTAATAATGGTCAGTTTTGTCTGTATTTTCAAAAATATAGTAAAAACCATTGACTATTGATCAATAGTGCATATCTTGATGTGTCTGAAAAGTTATGCGCTGGTTTAAGATTGCAACCCTATTTATATCTTTCCTAATTCTTATTTCTATTTCATTTTATATGAATATTAATACACTCATGTTATATGGGAATAAGACCAAATCTATAAAGCATATGTACATGCAGTATTTTGGTAATTATGAGATAGAAATTGATGTTGATAGACTTTATTCTCAGATAGGACTCGAACCTATTTTGGATAAAGATATATTCGAATATTCATTGACCGGCTATACAAACCTAATAAAAAATAATTTAATTAAGAAGAAATCACTACTAACAATTATAGACTATACAAAACCTTCTACTGAAAAAAGGCTTTATGTGATAGACTTATATGACAAGAAATTGCTATTTAATTCACTCGTTGCTCATGGTAAGAATACCGGTGTAAAATACCCTCGGTACTTCTCTAATGAGGTTGGGTCACTACAGAGCAGCTTGGGATTTTTTATTACACTAGGCACTTATTTCGGCCAAAATGGATACTCTTTAAAGCTAAGGGGCGTGGATGATGATTTTAATGATAAAGCCGAGGATAGATATATTGTTATGCATGGGGCAGATTACGTATCTGAGGGATTTATAAAAGAACATGGAAGAATTGGAAGAAGCTGGGGATGTCCTGCTGTACC
>JBFFSH010000132.1:0-1528 GCA_041572575.1 Thermodesulfobacteriota bacterium | reverse complement strand
GAGGTTCCGCTCTGTGTAGATATTCCAATGTTAATACCTGTAGATGTTATTTGTGAGCCTGGAGCTAGCATATCCATATCGGCATTAGCATTTGAAAAACATGCAACTTTATCTTTACTCGTACTTTGATCAGTACAATCAAATACACCTACACTCCCGTAATCCCCATCAAACACAGCACCTACGCTTAGTGTATTACTAAGACATGCAGGGGATGCAATACTGTTAATAGACCCATCATTCTGAGTAGATGCAAATACCATCACTCCTGAATTTACCAAATTTTGTATAACCTGTGCCAATACCATATTAGCAGCAGTTGCGTCATCACAAACCGTGCCAAAGAGAAGTGAAGTACCAAGACTCATATTTATCACATCCACATCCGGCCTGTTGTTCTGTACCCATTCCAAACCAGATATTATCTGAGAAGTATTCGAAAAGCTGTTGTTGTTATCAAGCACCTTAACCGCAACAATTTGGGCATCACGGGCGATTCCCTCCGGAGCTAGAATACCTTCTGATGTAATAATGCCGGCTATGTTAGTTCCATGACCATTATCATCTTCAGCACTGCCGTTTCCGCTCTGTGCAGTATTGCCATTTGGGCAGCATCCACTGCCATTTTCATTTTCACAAAAACACTGCTGCCCCACAATATCATCCTCTAAATCAATCCCATTTGTATCTACTCCCGTATCAAGCACGGCTACCGTAACACCCTGACCTGTAAAACCTGCTTCGTTAACATCATCGGCATTTATTACAAATCTGCTCTGGTTGAGACCACCTTTGCCTCCCAGGTCTAAATCTACTTTAATAACATTAGTATCATTAGAGAGCTTATAAAGACCCTGCAAGGATACATACCCCGAAAATGCATTAATTGTATCCCAGCTCTTTACTAGCGAAAAATCACTGGAACTTAACTTTGAAAGAACATTAAGCTTCTTATCATCGATGGCAGCAACCTTTTGACTCAGGTCATTGAACCTTGTATCAGCCGAATCAAGAACTACAATCACCCGCACTTTATCCTGGGAATTCAGTTGTTGATAGACTTCACTTCCTACAATTTCTGCATTTATATTATAAGAAGATAAAATCAACAAGATAGCCAAGACTGCAGAAATACTGCATAAGAATCTATACATCTATTCTGACCTCCCAATATAAATGAAATAATATTTAAGTATGCTAAATTAATAATATACAATAGATTTTTATTTATAAATAATAGTTCGAACAAAGTGTTTAGCAAATTATTTGATCATATAATCTACTTAATTACCCTTTCAAAAAGAAATAAGAATAAATTTTTGTATTTTCTTGTTTATATCATGCTGCCTTTATTATTTATCCTGTTTATAGAGAGAAAGATCATCTACAATTTCACTTAGGGCGTATTAAATAAAATTTAATGGCCAAAGTTAAACCAATTTCAAATTTCATACATAAAGGTAGATTTTTGCACTAATATGCTTCCAATTTGAGATCATAAAAATCGTAAAGGGAATCATTATGCCCT
>JBFFSH010000131.1:0-2103 GCA_041572575.1 Thermodesulfobacteriota bacterium | reverse complement strand
TCTCTGTCAGGGTCGTATTGGAGTGAAAGGGTCTCGGTTTCAGTAAGGGGTTTTGTTTTGCCATCGAGCCTTACTTTAAACTCAATATTATATACTACCTCATCAAAGAGCCTTTTAAACGCCCGACCTCCAGTGTTTGATTTTATATCTAATACCTTTTCTTCTCCTTCTAATAATCTGTGGGGTTTGTACTTTCTCTCATTTTCCAAAAAATGGTCGTAGCTTTTTAGCTTTTCGTGGTTTATAAGAGCGTTTGCTTTATCATCTGAAACCCTTATCCATTCAAGCTCAAAAAACAAGAGATGCTTTCTTATTTCGGTAGCGGTTTCCTGCATTTGCTGAAGGAACGCTCCGGTTTTGGGATCATTCGTATCACCAGCAAACATAAGATAAGCAAAGGATAGCAGCTTGCCTGTTCTTTCACTGAGCGATTCAAGCTCATTTACGGCTCCGTAAAGTGTCTCAGCGTCCAGGTCATCACTGTCGATTTTATTTCTGTAATTTTTTTCAAATGCCTTTGCGTCATTTGTGATTTGGTCAACATCTACTTTTATCTGCGGGTCTTCCAGATCCTTATAAAGATCAGTTAAATCCCAATTTGTGGTATCTGTTGCTGTTTGATTATCAATAATCTCCTGCATGTTTATCCTCTTATAATTACTTTTTAGATTTAGATATATTATTACAGATTGTCCAGTTTTTCTCTTACTAGCCTGTTTACAAGATTGCCGTCGGCTTTTCCTTTTACTCTTGGCATTAGGGCTTTCATGAGTCTGCCAAGATCCTTAATGCTTTCTATGTTAAGCTCAGAAACCGATTCATTTATAAGGCTTACTATCTGTTCTTCAGATAATTGCTCCGGCATATACTCCATGAGTATGGCTATTTCATCTTTTTCTGCCTGCACAGCATCTTGCCTTCCAACTTTTTCAAACTCTGAGACAGAATCTCTTCTTTTCTTAATCTCAGAGTTCACTACTGTTATTATCTGTTCATCGGATAGCTCTTTTTGCCCTGTATCAATTATCTTATTCTTAATTGAAGCCTGAAGCATCCTTAAAACAGAGAGCTTCAATTTCTGCTGTCCTCTAAGTGCTTCTTTTATTTCTTCTGATATTTTATTTTGTAAGCTCATTTTCTTATATGCATTAAAATTATTGTTTTTAATCTACTTTTAAAACTCTGCCCGATTGTATATGAATTATTCTATCTGCATTTTTTTTAAACGCAGGTTCTAAATTTGCCGTAGTTACAAATACTTGTCCACTATAATTGTTTAATAGAAGAGAAAAATAATTTTTCCTCATATCATCCAGTTCACTTGAAACATCATCAAGAATAAGTATGGGGTGTTCTCCTGAGGTTTGTTCGTAGAGCTCAATTTCTGTTGATTTGATAGAAAGTACAAGGCTTTTGGATTCACCCTGGGAAGCAAACTTGCTTGAGTCTTCTCCGTTTATTCTAAATATTATATGATCTCTGTGCGGTCCGGAAGTAGTAAATTTTCTTAAAACATCCTTGCTCATTCTCTTTTGCAGGTCTTCTCTGAAATCATTTTTAAAGTTTGGAGTGATATCTATTGTAGATTTGTAAACCATATCAACCTTTGAATTTGTGGCAGATATTTTCTCATAATACTTATTTATCAAAGGTGAGATTTTCTTTATAAACTTCATTCTTCTAAATACAATTCTCTCGGCAGGCTCTGAGAGCTTTTCATCCCATATTTCAAGCATGGCAGAACTGTTTGGAGACTTTGCCAGCAGTGCGTTTCTTTGTTTGAGAATCTGGTAGTAGTTTTTTGAATCAGCCATGTGTTCAGAGTCTATGCCTGTTATCATCTGATCGATATAGTTTCTCCTCACAGATGCCTGCCCTTTTATGAGGTCAATATCTGATGGTAAAAATGTTACGAGTTTATTGAGTGTGGAATACCTTGCGGTTCTGTATAGAATCTTGTTATTTAGCTTTATAATCTTTCTGCCCTTTAGAAGCTGGATGTTTATTTCATTTAGATTACTATTGTTTAGCAATTCTGCTTTTAGCCGGGTTTCATTTTTTTCAAAATTTATAAGCTCATCAAAATTTGTTTTTTTAAAAGGC
>JBFFSH010000130.1:0-2139 GCA_041572575.1 Thermodesulfobacteriota bacterium | reverse complement strand
TGATACTGTCTCCTTTTCACTGCAGTGGCTCGAGATTGTACTGAGCATTTTCTGATCATAAATGGGCTCTTTTTTATCAATGAGACTGTCGAGCAGCCTGTGTATTATAAGATCAGGATAACGCCTTATGGGAGAGGTGAAGTGAGTGTAATAATCTAGCGCAAGGCCAAAATGCCCTGTGTCCTTTGTGCCGTAAATTGCCCTGCTCATCGAGCGGAGTATAAACAGATTGGCTGCATATTCCTTGGGGGTATCTTTAAAATAGTTAAGAATTTCCTGAACCTCGCTAGCCTTAACCTTGTTTTTAATCTTTTTATTATATCCAAGACCCTTAAGTTTATCCTTAAGCTCCTCCATGGAGTCTGGTTTTAGGGAATCATGGATTCTGTAGATAGATGCAGAACCTGTTTTATTAATATACGATGCCACAACATTGTTTGCCGTGATCATAAAAAATTCTATTAATTCATGAGAAGACTCTCTTTTAAGCTTGGTAACATCCACTACATTTCCATCTTCATCCTCTACAATCTGTGCTTCAGGGATGTTGAGATCAATATAGCCTGCATCCAGCCTGAGCTTTTTAACTTTCTTGTATAACTGCTCCATGAGCTGCAGGCTCTTTAGCAGCTTTGCGTCTTTTTTATCAAGCCTATAATCTCCGTTTAATATTTCCGTTACCTTATTGTATGTAAGTCTGTACTTACTTTTTATAACGCTTCTGTAAACCGAATATTCTTTAATAGTTCCGTCATTATTAAATACAATCTCGGCAGTCTTTGTAAGCCTGTCCTCGTTTGGCACCAGGCTGCAAAGATTATTGGAAAGTCTTTCGGGAAGCATGGGCACTACTTTTTTTGACAAATACACGCTTGTAGCCCTGCGGTAGGCCTCTAAATCCAGTTCTGATGAGGGTTTTACATAATGTGATACATCGGCTATACAAACCCACAGTTTATAACCGGTTTTAAGTTTTTCGATTCCAACAGCATCATCATAGTCCCTTGCCTTTTGCCCATCAATGGTAAATATCTGTTTGTCTCTTAAGTCGGTGCGTCTATTAAGTTCCCTCTCAGAAATGGAGAGTTTAATATGCTTTACACTCTTTTTTACTATTTCACTAAACCCTTCATGCATACCGTATTCATGCAGAAGTGACTCTCTTTCGGTATCAAGTGAACCCGCACTGCCAATTTCATTCTCAAGTCTTACTATTATTCCCTTTTTGGGGCTCTGTATTACCTTTGCGCTGTACAGAGTATTCCTTTTGGGTTTTGATCCATTTTTATCAATATCAAAGCTCTTATAAAACCTGTTTAACTTGCGCGGAACGAATACATAGTTTTTGCCAACCTTTTTTACCGTCCCTATGAGATTTGAATCAGGCCTGGTGGTAGTAGATAAAGAACTTTTAGTTTTTGTTTGGTTTTTATTATTATTGTTTTTTTTGTTTCTATATTTTTTGTATACACTCATATTGGTTTTACTTTTACCCCGTGGATTATTGCCCCTAGATATTTAAATTGAAATATTAATGATTTGTGTGGATATGGTTATAAGAATGTCTTGTATTTATGAATAAACCTGATAATATGTCGTTAATAATTTTTGGAGACGAGCTATGCTTAAAACTAATATTATAGGTGCTTTTATTATTTGTGCAATTCTTTTTACAGTTGTAGGTTACTTTTTTGCAAAATTAAATATAAACTTTTACTTATACGGTAAAACACTTTTAATTATAGCAGTTCTGGGATTTATTATAAGCCTTGCATCACTTGGAAAGAGCAACAACTGATTTAATCATTCCTTTATAATCTGTCCTGCATTAAAGAATTATCTCTGATTTTGTAACCTTGCTACTCGGTCTGTCCTTGTGAAATCTTGCAAGATGAGTTAAATAGCTGTTCCTGGCTTCATCTTCTTTTTCATAAAACTTCGCTTCATTTAGAAAATCCTCTACTACGTCCTTTGCAAAATTGGTAGTAATTGCCATCCTCATATCCTCATGGTTTTTAAGCTCGTTAATTTCTCTTTCTATAATATCAGCCAGGTCGTTTACTACGCTGTCTTCAGAGCGGTGTTTATATATAAGCCCCTTGCTCTCGGAGTGCAGTGTCTTGTAAATTAGCTCAAGCG
>JBFFSH010000129.1:0-2250 GCA_041572575.1 Thermodesulfobacteriota bacterium | reverse complement strand
TTCATAAAACAATAAAAAAAGTTACTGATGATCTGGAAAAATTTCAGTTTAATACATCTATAGCTGCTGTAATGGAACTGCTTAACTCGGTTTCAAAATTTGAGCCCGAATCGGATACAGATAAAAGTGTAATTTCAGAAGCTATTAACTCAATTATCAGGCTTTTGTATCCAATAGCTCCACATTTTTCCCAGGAGCTTTGGAGTGTAACAGGTAAAGAGAGCTCACTGGTGGATTTGCAGTGGATCACGTGGGATGAAAAAATTGTAAGGAGCGCATCAGTAACAGTAGTATTTCAAATAAATGGAAAGCTAAGAAGTCAGTTGGATATGGATCCGGAGTCAAGCGATGATGAGCTAAAGGCTGCAGCATATGCTGATGAAAGGATAAAAAGCTATATTGATGGTAAAGAAATTAGAAAGGTTATTGTTGTACCAAAGAGGCTTGTAAATATTGTTGTTGGATAAAAATTAAATAATTATTATTTTAAGGAAAAACATGAGCGAAAAGAACTTATTTCAACAAAAAGTAAATGCAATTGAGGTCGGAAATACAAAGACGGTTTCTCAGTTATTAGAACAGATGGGTAACACCGGATTTCAGGGAAAGAGCCTTGCCAGGGTAGTGGACGTATATGAGGACATGATAAAAGACGAAGATGTTACCATACTCTTTGGCTATACGGGGTCACTATCAACAACAGGACAGTGGAAGATAATAAACTGGCTTATTGAAAACAGATACATTGATATTCTTATTCCTACAGGCGCAAATATTTCAGAAGACCTTGTGGATGCAATGGGAATGGGCTACTGGCAGGGAGACTCTAACGAAAATGATGAGATGTTGTTTGAACAAGGAGTAAACAGGTATTACGATGTTTACGGTAAAGAAAGTGACTATCTGAAAATGACTGAATTAATAGCTGAGTTTATTGTTACCTTAGAAGATGGTTATAAATATTCATCCAGAGAGTTTTTAAAGCATTTTGGAAACTGGCTGCTTGGCAAGGATATTAACAGTATCGTTGCAACAGCGGCTAAACACGATGTGCCTATTTTTTGCCCCGCAATAGCAGATAGCCCATATGGTGATGCTGCACTTATTGCAAAGAGCAGGGGGTTTGATCTTACTATAGATGCGATAAAAGATTATGTGGAGTTTATGCAGTTTAGTGAGGGAGTGAAGCAAACAGGGGTTGTATATATAGGCGGCGGTGTTCCAAAAGACTTCATTCAGCTATTTGCAGTCACGGCGGATCTTTTATATAAAGACAGGAAAGTACCAAACAGACCTGGTGGAAATACGAGAAAAGAAGTTGGTGATCTTGAAACCTATTATCCACATAAGTACGCAATACAAATTACAACAGACTCTCCTCAGTGGGGAGGTCTATCGGGATGTACTTTTAGTGAGGCCGTATCGTGGGGAAAAGAGCAGCCTGATGGAGGGCTTGTACAATGTTATTGTGACGCTACAATCGCACTGCCACTTGTAACACAGGCACTTTCTGAAAGATTAGGTACAAAGAGAAAAGGAACAGTCTTTACCAATATATAGACTACATAGCAAAAGTTATAAATATTCATACTCATACAAATATATTAAACTTTATTGCATGTATGTGTGATATACCTGTCAAGAAATGACATTACTGTTCAATAATTGTCATAATATATACGACTTATATAGTAAAACTCTTATTAAATTATTTTGTAACTTACTTTAATCATTACCTGATCAATACTTTTTCTCAATGGTATAACTTTTGCATATACTACTATTAAAGTCGTATATTATTAATCAGGGGGGAACTGATGAAAACAATTTATATTCCAAACGAAAGTTTTGCAGACAGTAACGACGTCAAGGTCGCCAATAAGCTTTTATCACACTTAGCTGATAATTTACTGGATGAAATTGATGACAACATAGAAGTCTGGATCATAGGAAACAAAGACAAGGACTTTTTTAACAAGCAGATTAATATTCCTATGAAAAAGCGAAGGGTTTTAGATCCGTTCGATCAACTACCTATATCTGATTTTAGACAGTTACATCATGTATCTATAGTCATTTCCAAAATAGATCGTACAGATATTGTAAGAGAGTATTATTAGGGAAATACAGATTATAATATTACAGATTTTATTAATGCTCTGATTAAAAGATTGGGTAATCAATTCCCTAAAAACAAAGTTAATATAAAAAACAATAGACAAGAAGATAAGAATATCAAGGAACAAAACA
>JBFFSH010000128.1:0-2832 GCA_041572575.1 Thermodesulfobacteriota bacterium | reverse complement strand
GGATTCTGAGTCCTGCGCGTCTGCCAGTTCCGCCACTTCGGCTGAAAATTTCTTGCTAATAATAACAAGAATAATTAGATTGCTAAATTACTGCTTGCTTAGGGTCAATTAGTGAATTGAGTATCTCTTTTTTTACATCTTCAATCTGTACCTTAATTTCACTTACTTCATTAGTCGAAATTCCTCTGTCCGTAAGCTCTTCAGACAATACATCAACCTTGTTTATGAGCATTTTAAGCTTAGTCTGGGCTTCAATGTTAGCCTTTATTTTAGTCTCTTCATCTTCCCATTTTTGCTTTGAATAAGCCTCAATTTCTTTTGCCTGTATATAGAGTTCTTTTAACTGCTCCCTAAATCCAAACAATACCGAATGTATTGTGGTTTTAATATCCGATATTTGAGCCGGGTCTTTCCACAATACGTTCTCCAGGATTTTAATATCCTCTTCACAAGCGGTTTCTCTCCCATTTATAAATGCTTTTGCTTGGATAAGTGATATAGCACTTTTATATCTTCTGTCGGAAAGAATGATATTTTTTGAAGAGAGTTCAGTTCTTAGCCTTAATACTAATTTGTAAATCGTTTGTGGAATTACAACTTTTTGTACCCCGTGCTGTAAATTTTGTAGTTCTTTAATAGTTATACTTGTATTTTTCCCAACATCATCTTTATTACCTATCATCTTTAAAAATCTGAAATCTTCTTCTATATATCCCACAACAAATCTTAAAAGGAACCTGTCATAAAGGGCATCCAGCTCATCTTCATCCGATGGCAGCTCATTACTTGCTCCAAATAATGAGATTAACGGAGTATTAATTTTTTCGGTGCCGTTAAAATAAATCCTCTCGTTAATTACAGTAAGGATCGAATTTAAGATTGATGAGCTTGATTTGAATATTTCATCAAGAAAGGCTACATGGGCCTCTGGCAGTTTATTGGTAAGCACCCTTCTATACTCATCATTTTCAAGTCCCTTTAGACTTACGGATCCAAATATTTCTTCGGGGGTGGAAAATTTGGTAAGGAGCCACTGAAAATAATTTGCACCTTTTACCCTCGAACAAAGTTCATTTGCAAGCTGTGACTTCGCTGTTCCCGGGGGGCCTATGATAATCACATGACTTGAGGTAAGTAGTGCACAAACCGCTCCTTCAATCAGGTCATCTCGTTCATAAAATTCTGATTTAAGTTCATTTATTACAGTTTTTAGTTTTTCTAATTCTCTTTCCAAGATATTATTTTCACCCCGCTGTTATTTCCTGATCCCTGTTTTCTAATCACTGCATCAACTATTTTTTTTGTTGGATTATCTGCACCTAAAATACCCGTAGCATTTACATAAAACGTATCACTTGTACCGCTTGAGACTGATACCCCCGCAATACCTGAATTAATTCTAAGTGTTGGATCTATATTTTGTATTATTTGAGTAATCTCATTTCTCGTAATTATGGGCTCATTGTCTCTTTCACTAATTATCTCATCTGCTATTCTTTGGGCAATATCATCATTTAGTTCAATATCAGCAAAACTCCCCTGACCTTCCACAGCAGACACCGTTGCTGCCTGCAGGGCTGCCAGTAAAACAACTTTTGGTGCTGTACTAAAATTTATCCTTTTATCCACGGGATATACGGTAAGATAGTCCTTCACTTCCTCATAAAACTCTGTGTCCATTCCATCTATCAGGCGTATCTCTTCAAGACTGTCCAACGGCCCGTCTTTTATAGCATATGAATTTTCCTCAGATAAATAAAACCCTCCATCCGCACCCGACGGATCCTGATTATTTTGAGAACCTTCCAAATCCCGGTCAAGCCAGTTAATAAGACTTGAAATAAATCTGTCGTATTTTGAGCTTTCTATCCCCAATTGATCGAATAATTCGGCAAGCTGTTCTTTTACCTGCAAGTCTATCCTGTTAGAATTTTGGTTTACAAGTGTATTTAGATTTATTTTAGATCTTTCATCTATCACCCTTATAGTTACCACCCCCTGGCCTACAGGGAAATTGGGCACAGTTATGGCCCACCGCCCTTTAGCATTAAGATCATCACCAGTGTAAAGGGAGACCACACTGTCTAAATCTTCAAGTGATCTGTTCTTTAAAGTACCGGCAACCACATTCACCCCCGACCTTGCTATGTAGCTTGTCTGAATATCGTCCTTAGAATTTGCAGCAATCTGTGCATCCACATGGGTAAAATACACAAGATCAACAACAACCGTAGTAAGTATGGCAATTGCTATAAGTACTACTATAAGCACTACTCCGCTCTGTGATTTTTTATTTTTCATCTAATTAAACTTCGATAACTGTAAATATACTAGGTTTTTAAACTCTACATCTTTTTGTTCAGGACCCCGTAGTACAAAGCTTATTTCAACAGCACGGGGCATTGCAAGATTTTCATTCGTATTCCAGATATCCGAAAATGAATCTTCAGTATCAATGGATTCTCCACTTAAATAGTTAAGCCTAAACAGTACTATACGATCAGAGATTGAATAATTTACTCCTTCTTCATTTCCTCCAATATACGGATTTTCCCTTCTAAACAGTGAATAGAGCTGATCATCTCTATCTGAATTCCGATCTTCTATTTTTTGTACATAATAATTTATTTGTGCCTGATCGGAATCACTTTTATTATAACTTGGAGACCTGGAAAGTGAGGTAAATCTGATCCATGAATTATCATTTTCAAGACCACCCTCAAAATATGGCTCAGCTGAAATATAGTTTGATTTACCAACAAAGATATTACCTCTTGGATAAACCGAGTTTAGGTCTTTTGTGATCCTCGATAGAATTACCCTTGCTTCATG
>JBFFSH010000127.1:0-2914 GCA_041572575.1 Thermodesulfobacteriota bacterium | reverse complement strand
GGCTACAAACCCCCTGCTCCACGAGCTGTTATATCAGATAATAAATCCAAAAACTATGAGCAAACATGTACTTCAACTCAATGACAAAATATCAGCAAATTCTAACTCTAAAGGTGGACCTGAATTCTGGGGCTTGACAAGCTGGCATTTGCAGCAAACGAATAATCCACAGGAGACATAGAATCTATTACCTTGCTAGGAATTATACTGTCATTAATTTGTACCAAGCCTTGTGCTGTTGTGGCATATATATTAAATCCGGCATTTCCAACCTCTGTAGCAGTTGACCAATTCAAAACTGCTCCACTAGCACCTACTGAAGATGAAAAATAAGAAAGGGTAATAGGTGTAGACTGGCTGAATGTACATTCATCGCCAGGATCAGTACCACCACTATTATTGGTATCAGGGCATTGTGCTATGAGGTCTTTTTGAAGCGGGTCTGTATTTGAGTCACTGGTTGTTGCAAACAGTCCCAAGTTTGAATCACAATCTGCCAACTGTGTTGCAGAATCACATGTGACACCTACAGCGCAAAGAGAGGATGCAGGAACCTGAATATCTATATACCACTCTGTATCACTGCCGGCGCCGATTGTTCCTGCTAACTGGGAGGTTCGAGTATGGCTTGTATCCATTCCACCGCTTTGACATGTAATTGTTGCTTCATCAGAGCAAGCAGAGAATGTGTCTACTAAATCAGCTACTTCATCAGCAGCCTGAGTACCTGGAGCTCCATCTTCATGTAATACAAGCATGTTATCTGCATTACCATCAACAAGTATCCAGAATTCTTTGAAACCGTCTCCATCCAGATCCAGCAATATATTATATTTTCCATTAGTAAGCAGATCGGCATCATTAGCCTGAATTGGGCTTCCGTCAATTCTCAGTCTAAATGCAAAAACATCATTTGTTCTTGCTGATCCTGTGCTGCCGTCACCACCGTCATAACAAGCCCAGAAAAATGAAGTTGCTCCACCACATCCCCTATCTCCAGTCATAAGATTGGGAACACAAAGGGCCTCACTACATCCTGAAGTACCGGCATTGCCCCCGGCATTACAATCAGATGCGAATGCACCATTTCCACCAGGAGAAGCTTGTCCTTTGGTTGGATCAGCCGCTCCACCCTCATAATCACTTAATGGTTCACCAGAGACGGGTTCTCTTACCGGGAAAAAAGTAAAATTTGACCAGTCTGTTGCAGCATCGGTGAGTGCCGCATTCACTTCACTTTGAAATGACAGGAACGTAAATAGCGCTAGTATTAAAATTAGTGAATATCTTAGTTTTAATAAAAAGAAATTATTGTAATTTTCTCTTTCTTTATAAGTAAAATTACTTGACACATCATTATTCATCTTGTAGGCTTCCCCATTAAGTAGACAGTTGTAAAGTAGAACCTTCGGACATCACCATTTTCCTGAACATACTAGGTGGCAGCCCTCCAAGTGACTCATGGGGACGGCGTTCATTGTAATCTTTAATCCAGTCATTCGCTATTGTTTGTGCTTGCTCAAGATTTTCAAATAAGTAAGCATCTAACACCTCCTCTCGGAATGTTCTATTAAAACGTTCTATATATGCATTCTGCGCTGGCTTGCCCGGCTGTATGTAAAGTATCTCAATATTGTGCTCTGTACACCAATCGACAAAACTACCTGAAGTCAGCTCCGGGCCATTGTCACAGCGAATTGCCATAGGCAGCCCCCGCCACTCCTTGATCTCTTCCATTACCCTTACCAGTCTTGCAGCAGGCAATGAAGTATCAACCACTATATTCAGAGCTTCCCTTACTCCTTCATCCAACACATTGAGGGTGCGGAAGCGACGCCCTGAATACAAAGCATCATTCATAAAATCCAAAGACCAGATCATATTGGGAATATTAGGCACCTCCATGCCCTGGCGTTTGCGTACAGGCACTCGCTTCTTAGTTCTACGCTTCAAGTTCAGTCCCATTGCCCTGTATACCCTATACACGCGTTTATGATTCCAAAAATACCCATCAAGCCTAATCCTTCTGTAACATTTCCAAAACCCCCACCGACCGTGCTGCTCCACTATAGTATTAAGCGCTTTTATGACGGGCGCGTCCCGCTTCTGCCAGTCTACCCCTTGTTTGTAGTAAGCGGCTTTTGATAAAGACATACAGCCGCAGGCCTTACTCACACTAAGCTTGTGTTTAGCCACCAGAAACCCTACTGCATCCCTCTTATCAGGCGGCTCTATAGCTTTTTTTCTATCAGGTCCTTAAGCGCATGATTCTCAAGACTGAGATCAGCATACATTTGTTTTAACCTGGTGTTTTCAGCCTCAAGCTCCTTGAGCCTTTTAACATCGGAGACTTCCATGCCTCCGTACTTTGACTTCCATTTGTAATATGTAGCTGAGCTTATATTGTATTTACGCCAAATGTCCCCAACCTTTACCCCGGCATCTGCCTCTTTTAGTATCGCTACTATCTGTGATTCACTAAATCTTGACTTCTTCATATAAACCTCCTGGCTATGTTATTTTGCCAGAAAGTTCTGCTTATTGCTTGTCCACCCTTTGGGGAAGCTTACAATCTTATTCCCCTTTATTAAATAGTATTAATACTCAAATGTTGTAATTGATTAATCTTCGGCAGTCATTCGACCATGGGGTTTTAAAGACCCGGTAGGTATTAACTTTGCGGCCTGTATTTTCATACAGTGTGCCTTTTCGGTGTAAAAATTAATCTATTTTTCTATATTTCTATTTCTAACTCTCTATTTCAATTAAATTATTTTTGGAGCTCGCATAGGACAGCAAAGTATACTAAGCTGAAACTATGCAAAAGAAGTTACTTAAGAATACAAAACTATCAAATAGTAAGATAAGCAAGCTAATACAAATGTTTGTATTGGAAGTGCCGGCATGTAAAGCG
>JBFFSH010000126.1:0-3171 GCA_041572575.1 Thermodesulfobacteriota bacterium | reverse complement strand
TACATGCCGGCACTTCCAATACAAACATTTGTATTAGCTTGCTTATCTTACTATTTGATAGTTTTGTATTCTTAAGTAACTTCTTTTGCATAGTTTCAGCTTAGTATACTTTGCTGTCCTATGCGAGCTCCTAAATTAATATTATTATCTAGGCTGTTTTACTTTTCTGATATAAGGATTAACAGAGTTCCATCCATCAGGAAACATTTCCTTTGCATCTTCGTCAGATACAGCGGGAACGATAATCACATCATCGCCGTCCTTCCAGTTTGCAGGTGTAGCAACTTTGTGTTTGGCTGTAAGCTGCATTGAGTCCAGAACTCTTAAGATTTCGTCAAAATTTCTTCCTGTTGTCATAGGATAAGTAAGCATAAGTTTTATTTTCTTATCCGGGCCTATGATAAATACAGACCTAACTGTTGCATTATTAGCAGGTGTTCTGCCTTCAGTAGTGCCGGATTCTTCTGCAGGAAGCATATTGTAGAGCTTTGCAACCTCAAGGTTCGTATCTCCAATCATAGGGAAGGTAACAGGATTTCCCTCGGCAGCCTCAATATCTTTTGACCACTCTTTGTGAGAATCCACGGGATCCATACTTAGTCCAATTACCTTGCAGTTGCGTTTAGCAAATTCAGGAACAAGCCCTGCCATTGTGCCAAGCTCAGTTGTACATACCGGTGTGAAGTCTTTTGGATGTGAAAAAATTATAGCCCAGCTATCCCCAATCCATTGGTGAAAATTGATAGTCCCCTCTGTTGTCTCGGCTGTAAAATCAGGAGCTTCTGAATTAATACTTAATTGCATTTTAAATACCTCCTAACAAATTTTTTTAGTTAATTATATTTTAAGATGATAATATTCTAATTAGTATTCATATACCTATATCTAGAATACATAGAGTATTATAAATGACAATGAAAATACGGGTAGCCGGTTTTTATTCACCTGTTATTTACTTTTTAACTCAAACATTATGACTTTTATTTCGGTATCACCGGAATTTTCAAACTGGTGATTTTGCGTAGCATTCTGATAGCTTGCTGTACCCGCTGATATGGTTAACTCAATTACTTCACCTTGTTCATCATATAATTTGCCGGATTGTCCAGAGAGCACATAGAATACATTTGCCGGGTGTCCGTGCATATTATCCTTTTGCCCTGGTTTGGTTGTAAGCTCTAAGATTCTTACTGTGTCATTTTCCGATAACAATCTATATACATCAGGCGATACTTTTAAAGGATCCGGTCCTTTTTCTTCAAGCACAGGCGGCTTTTTGTCCTTTAGCTCAACCATTACAATCTTTACATCATTATTTCCAATATTCTCCATTGAATGCATTGCAACAGCATCCTGAAAATTTGATGTACCCGCCTCAATATCAATGTCTTTTGAACTTCCGTCTGTATCATGAAGCCTTATTTTAGAACTTGAAACTGCGTACCAGGCACTTGCAGGGTGGGAATGCATTTCATCCTTTTCTCCAGACTTCGCTGTAATCTCCAATATGCGGACGTATTCATTATCGAGTAATACTTTATAGTTTTGGGGCGATACTTGCACGGGATCAACAATTTTCATTCCACCATGCACACACCCTAGAAATAAAAAAGTACTAATCAAACATATTAAAAACATATTTTTTCTCATGTCTTCTCTCCTATAAGAGCATTTCATTTCTACTCCTTCAGTTCAGAAATAGTTAATGCTTAATGTGCAATTTTATTACTTAATGGGATGAAAAGCAATCAGAAAGGTTTCAAACCGAACTCATATTTATCAAATAATACTAGATTTTTACAGTGGACGAACTATGATAATAGAAGTGTCGGATAGTGTGGCAATCGATTGAGTTTTTATGTAATATTTCTAATAGTTTCTTACAAAAGCACCCCGGCCAATACAACTGTTTGGCCGGAGTTTTCCCTTCTGTAGCAAAAAACATGTTTCGATTCTTACTACGTATCCTATATCGTTAAGCTTACAACAGATACCAATGACTATTTAGAACAAACCGTCTCCGCAATCGACAAAGAAAAATGACAGCGGCGCGCATCTATCTACCACACCAGTGCATTCAAATTCATTCATATCACCATCAAAGAATCCATCATCAAAGATATCATCTAAACCATCGAAACATTCACTGCATAATAGATCATCCGGGCAGTCCGCATTTGAAGTGCAAACATCACAAGCGCCTTCAGGAACGCATGAGTCAGGTAGTATTGTGTCTTCTGTTAATGTTACACAATCAAAGTTGTCTAAATCTGCGATACAATCATCAGGATCTGGTAAATTTTCTACAGTTTCACAATCAGTGAAAAATGTAAAAAACGATACACAATTCCCAAAAGCAGATTGTTCATTACATTCTCCGAAACGATCACACAGGGCATCTATAAAATCTTCGCAGTCACCAACGGCAGCATCACATGCAGGGTCTGATAGGCAATTTAGATCTGTGCAATCTATCAGGTTATCCCCATCATTATCAATACCGTCCGTACAATTGGTTCTCCTGCTACCCCTCCATCATCTATGCATACGGGTCTGAATGCACAATTTAGATCTGCGCAATCTGTCAGTCCATCCCCGTCGTTATCAAGACCGTCCGTACAATTAGCCTCTTGTGCTATTCCTGAGCTGTCTATATTGATATCCCCGCTATTGCACGAAATTAAAATGAGGGAAAAGAACAGGAAAAACAAGATGGTAAAGTTTTTATTTTTACTTCCCATTATACACCCCCTACAAAGATATTAATCTTCTACCACAACCTCATCTTCTACTTAATATAGGTGCATATCTCATGACAGAAGAGATAGAAAAACATACTAATATTTACAGTTAGTTAGGGGGAAATAGACTTAATTAGATGTATTGTGTCTTAAAAACTTACATGGCTGGAAGACATGATATTATTGAACTGAAAAGCTTGAATTATATTCAAGTACACCCCGACCATTACAACTGATTGGCCGGGGCTTTGTTTCTAATTAGAAATGATACAGTAATGATCCGAAAAGACGATTGTCAAGCCCCAGAATTCAGGTCCACCTTTAGAGTTAGAATTTGCTGATATTTTGTCATTGAGTTGAAGTACATGTTTGCTCATAGTTTTTGGATTTATTATCTGATATAACAGCTCGTGGAGCAGGGGGTTTGTAG
>JBFFSH010000125.1:0-3237 GCA_041572575.1 Thermodesulfobacteriota bacterium | reverse complement strand
TGGCCTCAGGATTAGGAATCCTGCGCTCTATCCTACTGAGCTACGGGGACTATCCAATAACTTCAGTGAGTTACAAGATACCATATTCCAATTCCCTTGCAATTTCTAGCTATATTCTACCCAACTAGAGTCAGCTTAAGCTAAATCCCTCATGATCCAGCTATTAAAAGGCTGGATAATTTATCAATCTTTATAGAATATAGATTCGTTTAATTGGATACCATAATCAAATGAACTGTCTGGATTTTTAGATGACCATTTAATTTGACCATTTACCCCTAGGGTTTCTTTTTCAAGATATATACGTGCTCTTATTTTAGTTCCAACAGGTATATCCAAATTAGAGTTCATTCCTACACCATTATCAGATACGTTGAAAGTGCTTGCTATGATATTCTCCCCAGAATTAAGTAATATAACAATCTTTGTAATTAAAGGAAATCTTTCTGAAGTTCTTTGATCATAAATTATTTCAGTATTCTTCATACTATCCTCCCGTAACTATCGACAATCATTATACTTTATTTAATCAATACAGTAAACAGGATAATCTATTTTATGATATAGTGCTCTATTCAATGCATTTATTTCAACTCCAAGGCAATTTTTCTATACTGTTTATTTTATGTTGTGTAGATAAATGTGAGTAGATCATAGTTGTTGATATAGAGCTATGACCGAGAAATTCTTTCACTGTAACAAGATCAACTCCATGAGAAATGGCTGGGTCATTTTGATATTAAGAACACTATGGTGTATCTATAGATTCTGAGTCAGGACACGAGAGACTTTTATGAGGCTCTGGAGTTTTGATAATATATTTAACAATTCATTAATCCCAATATAAACAAGAAAATAATAAATTGTAGAATCCCGTGATTAAGACGATGAGAATTCAAATCTTCGTATTCGTTTAGATTACTAAAAATATGCTTTATAACGATATATAATAATAGGTAAGATCTAGAAGTTGAAAATCAACATATAGAAATAAACTTTAAGATATCAGAAAGATATGAATTCTATTTATTAAAATACTGTCCGACTTCCTGGCTACCGTAGGCCGATTTGTCGAACAGGGGCACATGATTATATGGGTTAACAAGCTCGCTTAAGTCTAGGTTTTCAAATATTGCATACTCTTCAATTAGCGGTTTAAACTTACCCCGCTCCGCACCATGAAGTGAGCTGTAAAAAATCATAAGAAGCTCATGCGATGACAGTAGGCCGCTTAGGTAGCGGGCATACCTGCTCTTGCAGTCAATATTACTCTCGTCTACATAATCGAATATGTTATATAGAGGTTTCTGAAATACTGGCCCACGTCGTGCTCCTGCTCGAACATAAACGCCAAAAACGCATCCTCTATTATCTGCAGCGTCTGCTGCTCGGTGAGGTTAGCTCCCGTGCCCGAATCATCTTCAATTTTCCTGAATACCTGATATTTTTCGCAAAAAGCTGTTTCGTAAAAATATTTAAAACAGTCCCTTCACGATTTATTTAAATCTAATTCACTAAGATCAATCCCACCCACTATGTCATGATGCAGGCGCACCATCTGAAAGAATGTGTTCTCGAAGTTCTGCACCCTGAAAGACTCGCTCTGCTCCTCAAGCGCCTGTGATGAGCGCCTGAGTTCTTCACGAGAATACTGAAGCTCCTTGTTCTGAAGTACTATGGCTATGAGCACGGCTACAAGCGCCAGAAAACTGAGTATGGGGTTTACCCGCCCACATAATCGCCAAACTGCCCCCATTCCTCGCGCTTTACTCCGCTAAGCCCCTCAATGCCCTGCGTTACATGACAATCATAATAATACAGCGCCGAGATAAACGAGATTACCGCCAACGCAGCCACTCCTATGAGCACCCATACTATCGTATCGCTGTATCTGGTTTTACTTGGCTCCTTTTTAATCACGTCTTTAACATCATCAGTATTATTTTTTTTATCATCATTCATAGCGTTTTATTTTAATACTCCCCTCACTTTCAATCAAGAGGGTTTTGTAACCTTATGTGATCAGAGGTTCTTTTTCAGGTTATTAACTGCGAGATTGACACGTCGAAACTTTTAAAAAAACTTTAAGGTCTTACACACTTCACCTTAACATTAAAGTCAGTTCTCGCAATGACAGTTGTGGATAGTAATAGCCATACAATACTATTAATAACTAAAAAAAACAGCAGATTTCTCATATACATTCGAGCTGACATGCCCATCTAAACAGGCTCAATACACTCCGTCCCATTGTTCCTTGGAGAATTGACGATGGTGGAAATAGGCCAGGCTTCCATCTCTTCTGATGGATAAGGCACAAGAAGCTGTTTTAGTTCAGCAGCATCCTTTATATCAGGATCAAGCCATTTATACCTGCCCTCACCGCTTAATATCACAGGCATCCTGTCATGAATCTGCGCCATCATCTCGTTTGCATCAGTGGTGATGATAGTAAATGTCCGCATCTGCTCCCCCTCTTTATCCCACCTGTCCCAAAGCCCTGCAAATGTAAATGGTCTTTTGTTTTTAAGGCGGATGAAATACGGAGTTTTCGTTTTAGCCCCCTCTTTTTTCCACTCATAAAACCCGTTGGTAATCACTAGACACCTTCTGTCCTTAAGCGGCTTTTTGTAGCTTGGCTTCTCATCCACCGTCTCTGCCCTTGCGTTTATCATCTTATAGCCGATTTTACTGTCCTTTGCCCAAAACGGCACTAACCCCCAGCGCATCTGTGTGCACACCCTTCTGTCCTCATCTGTAAGAATCACAAGACAGTCCTGACTGGGTGCAATGTTGTAGCTCTTTGCACAAAGATCGGGCTGAATCTCTACCTCAAATTCATCTTCAATCTTTTCTGCGTTATCAAATAATGTAAACCGTCCACACATAAAATTAATTGACCTTACCCCTTATAATAGTACCAGATAATAAGTTAGAATATCAGGTACTGCCCCTCACCCAAAAGCTGTACCAGGATAACTAGAGATTTCCGGCTTTTTTATGTGTTGTTTAACATACTCCTCCGGCGTCATATTATCAAGTGCCGAATGAGGTCTGTACTCATTGTAATCTCTCCTCCAGGTTTCTATCTTTTCCCTTGCATCATCAAGTGAAAGAAACCAATGAGTGTTCAAACACTCATCCCTAAAACTTCCATTGAATGACTCTATATAGGCATTATCAGTGGGTTTTCCCGGTCTTGAGAAGTCAAGCACCACCCCATTCTCATATGCCCAC
>JBFFSH010000124.1:0-3459 GCA_041572575.1 Thermodesulfobacteriota bacterium | reverse complement strand
GAACTTCTGCGTGTCTTAAATATCTTATTATTTGCTCTGGCGTGTAACGCTTCCTGGGCATTTCCCTTGCCTCCTATTCATAGGGTTTATTACCTAAAATTCTAACTTGTAATCTGGTACTATTATAGGGGGGAAGGTCAGTTGGGTATGAAAGAAGCTTCATAGCTAATGATGGAAAACTTGTTTATAACGATAGTGGAGAGGCATTTGAGGTACAGAATCTAAATTCATCTGATCTTGTTGTATACAGTAAATCCGGTTCATCCGTTTCTAAACACACTAACCTTGATATAACTGACAACGGCGGAAGCTACTCAGTTAAATTTGCTGGAGACAAGAACAATGACATTCAGTACCATGTTTTTGAACACGGTGCAGTTTTAACACCTGAGCTAGAAGTAGCTCCGGACACTTCCGATCTTAAAACTGGACAGGCACAGTATCTCATCATTTCACATCCTGCATTCCTAAACGATCTCAGTGATCTTATCACTGAAAGGGAAAAACAGTACAGCGTGAAAGCAGTAGATGTAGAGGCTGTATATACAGAGTTTAACGGAGGCATATTCGGGCCCGAAGCCATCAGAAGTTACATAGATTACGCTGTAAACAATCTTGGCACAGTTCATGTGCTACTTGTTGGCGGAGACTCTTATGACTATCATGATTATATAGGAAACAGCTCACTTAGCTTTATTCCTACGTTTTATGGAAAGGTACACGAATTTGCCAACTTTGCCCCTTCGGATGCCTTGATCGCTGATATAGATGGAGATAATGTACAGGATGTATCTATCGGGAGGTTCCCTGTGAGAACTTCACAGGAGCTTGCCAACATTATTGAAAAAACACTTAACTACCCGCTCATAGCTAATAACAATGCAGTTTTTGCTGCTGATGCAGATGACGGATCTATATCGTTTTCAAGTGATAGTAATAATTTTATAGACCAGCTACCAATTGGATGGTCAGTTGATAAAGCTTATTTAGAAGGTTCCACAGTAGTAGAAGCTAAGGCTACTCTTATTGATTCTATAAATGACGGACGCGCCCTTACAAGCTTTTTTGGACATTCTTCATTTGGTGTATGGACTTTTTCAGGTCTATTTAATCTCACCGATGCCCAAAATCTTACAAATGTTGGAAGGCCTACAGTTGTAACTCAATACGGCTGTTGGAACACATATTTTGTAGACCCTGCATTAAACACCCTGGGACACAAATTTCTCCTCAGTGGCTTAAATGGTGCTGCTGCTGTTACAGGACCCACGAGTCTTACAGCTTCATCATCTGATAGAGTATTCGGTGATATATTCCTGCAAAACCTGTTTACAGGACAAACCATAGGTGAGGCAATTAGAGACACAAAGCAGCAGATTGCTCCTCATGGACCTTCGAGAAACGACGTGATAATCGGTTGGAACCTTCTTGGAGACCCTGCGCTTGTTATCACTGAATAAGATTTAGTGGTATATTTTATGCACTTTGAGTGCATTTCTGGCAGTTTACGATAGAAGCGGTAAGAAACTAGGCAAAAAACACCTAAATGCCATGATGAAAAAACTGAATCATCGTGGCCCCGATGGTTCTGATTCAGTTTATCTTGAAAATGTTTTCCTTTCCCACCACCATTTATGGATTACTCCCCAAGAGGTTGGAGAGAAACAGCCATTAGCTTATAGCTCCAACAACCTGTTTATATGCTTTGATGGAAGGCTTGATAACAGGGATAAGATAATAGACCTGATTTATTCCGGCAACATAGGATTAGAAGAGAAATCTGATGCTGCTCTATTGCTATTATTGTACGAAAAGTTAGGGGATAAATGTTTTGACAAACTCATAGGCCCTTACTCCATTACAATATACGATAAGGCAAAAAGCAGAGTAATCTGCGCTCGTGATCCTCTAGCGGAAAGAGGGTTCTTTTATCATATAAGTAACAACACTTTTATTGCCTGCTCAGAGGAAGCTCCTATTCTTTATTATCCCTCTGTTACAAAAACATTAAATGAGAAAACTATCGCTCATTTCTTTGCTATGGAAGCACCCCGGGATGGATAAACATTTTTTAGAGATATAAAAGAACTACTCCCCGGTAATTTGTTAATAATTGAAAATAGTAAAACTACATTAAAAAGGTTTCATGAGTTTAAGCCTAAAAGTATCCGATATAAAAATGATGATGATTATGCTGAGCACTACAGAGAACTCTTGGATAAAAGCGTAGCCTGCAGAATGCGCTGCTCAACTCCTGTTTCAATTATGCTTAGCGGAGGCATGGATTCGAATTCTATAGTACCTTTTGCTGTAAAGCACAATCCTCATAAAAAGAAAACAAGGGCCATATCATGGACATTTAATAAATTACAGCAATGCGATGAAAGAGAATATATAGATAAGGCAATCGAGATGTACGATTTAATAAAGATACAGTTCAATGCAGATGACCTATGGCCGCTTAAAAATAAAGACAAGTTCTTTAATAACCCCGGCACACCTATGGAAAACCCTTACCGAGAGCTTAAAGAAAATATCTACAGTTTATGCATTGAAAACGGCAGCAGGCTCATTTTTAACGGCTGGTATTCTGACCGATTTTACGCAGGCTCTGATCTTTGGCTCACTGATCTTATAAAAGATAAGAAGATATCTCGTTTTATAAATGATCTGGTGTGGTTAATAGGTGAAGAGGGACTGTTTAACTTACGTTCATCTCAGCCGGCTAGAAACTTGTTTTCTTTTCTGAAATTTTTAAAACCAAAAAGAAATCCGACAGATAATTACAGCTGGCTTACAGATTTCTCTAAATCTCAAATTCATGAAACTCTTATTGATAAAACAACTTATCAATACTTTTCAAATCCTAAAAGAATACAAAATATGCTTTCGGCTATTGGATTTTTCGGTCAATCTTCTGAACATTTCCACCTTAGCAATCATTCTATAGAACTCGAATGTCCCTACCGGGACATAAGACTTGTTGAATTCATGATGAATATACCTTCTTACCAGCTATATAATAAAGGTACAAAAAAATACATAGCCAAGAATGCCATGAAAAATTTACTGCCAGACAAAATCTTAAATCGAAACAGCCCTACGCTTCTTACTCCTCTATTTAATTTAGGAATGCAGGATAAAGAGGTTGAATGGATAGAAAGCATCTTATCTTCAAGCGATGAGTGGGATAAATATATAAAAAGGGGTGAAGTTTTAAATTCGCTTAGAAACAAAAACCAACCGGGAAGAAAAGAGCTTATTGTTTGGCAGTGTATAAGTTTTATAAACTGGACCAATAGTCATAGTTACAATTAATTTTGGAGCTCGCATAGGACAGCAAAGTATACTAAGCTGAAACTATGCAAAAGAAGTTACTTAAGAATACAAAACTATCAAATAGTAAGATAAGCAAGCTAATACAAATGTTTGTATTGGAAGTGCCGGCATGTAAAGCGG
>JBFFSH010000123.1:0-3572 GCA_041572575.1 Thermodesulfobacteriota bacterium | reverse complement strand
ATCTAAAAAATCTGGGTGATGAATTTGGTTTTGAATTGATTGTGATGGCAATGCCTATTAAAAAAGGTTCTCCCCATCAGTATGACTGGTTAAAAGACATAAAGGAAAAAGGAGTTAAATACAAAGATTTCAATAAGAATGATATTTGGACAGAGAAAAAGAACGATCTGTTTTTTAAAAATGATTACCACCTTACCGTACGGGGGAATAGAGTGCTTGCTGAAATGCTTTATGATCATTTAACAAATCCTAAGCATCTGTCCGTATATTAATATAATAATTCCTTTAGTTTTATTTGTTATATTTTTGAATTGTTGAGAATCTTTATTATAAGGTATATTAATTTTTCTCAGAGGCCCCATCGTCTAGCCTGGCCCAGGACGCAGCCCTCTCAAGGCTGAAACACGGGTTCGAATCCCGTTGGGGCTACCACTAATTAATTATCCCCTATCATTCGTATTACAATTGGTATAAAATATTGTTGAACCGTAATGATAGAAAGAAGCCAGACCTTAAGGGAAGAGATTGCTAATAGTATTGCTCACGGGGTGTTTTTATTATTTGCTATTATTGGCAGTCCTTTTTTGATAGCAAAATCGATAGAGGCAAAAGATAACCTGGTTGTAATTACTGCCGCTATTTTTGCAGCGGCTGTAATATTTGTTTATCTGGTTTCCACCATCTACCATGCAATGCCAAAAAACAGGGCCAAGGAAATACTGCGCCTTGTGGACTACGGAGCCGTATACCTTCTGATAGCGGGTACATATACTCCAATTGCGCTTAATGTAATAGGAGGGGGAGCCGGCATGGCGCTTTTTGCAGCTGAATGGATTCTTGCAATAACAGGAATAATTTTTTTATACTATACTGGGTTAAAACACAAAGGAGTTCTGGTCCTGTTCTATTTAATTATGGGCTGGCTTATATTATTTGCTATAAAACCCTTATGGTTTAGTCTTCCTGTCTGGGGGATTTTCTGGATTTTTGCAGGCGGATTGGCCTACACTCTGGGGATACCTTTTTACAGATTAAGTCACCTAAACTTCCGACATTTTATCTGGCACATTTTTGTAGTAGCCGGAACCGCATGTCACTCAGTAGCAGTATTTAAGTATGCTGTTTGAAAAAGAATAGTTAAGTTAATAATATTCATGCATTAAGTCAATTTTGAAATGAAGGCTCATAATTCAGACTAATCAATTTTTTCTAGCTTTTTCTTTGCACGTTTTTTCCTTTTTTGTTTTTGTTTAATAAGTTTTTCGCGTTTTAGAATTTCTGAAGACTTGGCTCCGTTTATTTGCTTATCCAGTTTTTCTATAAGCGCCCTTCTTGCAAAAAATCTGTTTAGGTTTTGGGTTCTCTCTTTTTGGTATTTTACTATTATGCCTGAAGGAAGATGCTTTAGCTGAACACAGGTAGAATTCTTGTTTACGTTTTGCCCGCCCTTACCAGATGACTTAATGAACTTCTCCTCAATGTCATCTTCAAAGATAGACAGGTTTTCCATCTTTAAATACAACTCTTCTTCCTTTTTATTTGTAACTCCAAATTTGCTCATTGTATAAATAAATTATACGTGGGATATAAAAGATGTGTTAATGATGTGTTAATAGTGAAATTAAGGAACTTAGAATGTAAAAAATTACTGGTCGTCAAAGTCGGCCATTTTTTCTCTTTCTTTCATACTTTCTTTACTTCCCTTTATCATCTCACGGGAATGCTCGGTAGCCCTAATGCCGGTTTTTATATATTTGCCGGTAGTTTGGACAGCTTCTTCTGTAGTATCTTTGTACCAAAAAGCAATATATGCAAATGCTATTACAAAGGCTATGGCGACGGCTACTTTTATAATCATATTTTAAGTATAAAATTATTAAATTAAATATTCAATAGGATAATGTTTAACCTACTGGAAGATTAATAATAAATTTTGTTCCTTTACTCATCTCGCTCTCTACTTTTATTTCTCCGCCATGAATGTTAATAGTGTGTTTTACGATGCTAAGACCAAGCCCGGTGCCGCCTTCTTGCCTTGAGCGGTCTTTGTCAACCCTGTAAAATCTCTCAAAAATTCTTGGTATGGACTCTTTGGGTATTCCTATACCAGTGTCAAAGATCTCTATTTCTACGGTATCTTCATTGGGTCTTGTTTTAAAACCTATAGTGCCGTTTTCAGGAGTATACTTTATTGCATTATCCAAAAGATTAATAAAAGCCTGTTCGAGCAAAAACTGGTTTCCTTTAATGTCAGGCAGGTTATCGTGCAGTTCTTTTTCAATTACCAGGTTTTTAGTTTGGATTTTACTCCTAAGCGAATCATAACAGGAGAGCAGAACACTGTTTATTGATATTATGTCATATTGCTCGGTATCCGGGCTTACTTCTTGAGACTCCATTACCTCGATTTCAGATAAAACAAGCAGGTCTGAAACAATATCTATAAGGCGCTGAGTATGTTTTTTAATAATATTTAAAAATTTAGTCTTTTGATCGGCACTATCATAGGCCCCCTCTTGCAGAGTCTCAACATATCCTTTTATTGCTGTAAGAGGTGTCCTGAGCTCATGAGATACATTTGCTATCAAATCGGCCTTGATTTTTTCCAGGTTCTTAAACTCAGTAATATCATAGAATATTGCGATAATTTCATCCTGAGGGGAGTCGAGAGTGATAATGCTTATAAAATAAAACTTCTCATATGGGTATAAGAGGCTTATTTCCTTAGCTGTTGAGTGTCTTGTCTCAAATGCGGTTTCTATAAGACACGTTATATCATTAATCCTTATTACTTCCCAATATGGTCTACCCTGGGGATTTTCTGAAATATCAAACATCTTGTTAAATTCATTATTTGACAAAATTATCTGACCTTCTTTTGATATAACTACAACCCCCTCATTAATTGCATTTACTAAAATCAAGAGCTGATTTTTTTCTGAATTTAACTGGCTTATAGTATCGTTTTGGGCTGAATGCATTTCCTTTAGCGTATTTTCCAGGTTTAAAAAGTCATATTCCAAAACAGCATCATGTTCTGAACTAACATCTCCTGTGCTGATTAAATGTTTTATTTTATTAATTAAAATTCGAAGAGAACTATTGATTTTATTGGATAATAATGAAGAAAGCGTTAATGCAGATATTACGCTTATTAATAGAAGTATGATTACCTGAAGTTTATTTTGAAATAATGCACTGAGGGTTGTTACCGAATAATCTTCCAAAGGGAACACTAATATTATTAGTATTAGGATGAAGTTTGATAATAAAATATATAGAAAATATTGCCAAAATATGGTCATATAAAAAAAGGTCTTGAATTATTTTTTTTAATGTATTAGAATATATATTTAATAAGGTAAATTCTCAACATTAAAGTGATGTTAAGTTAATTAAGAATACTTGCATATTCCATAATATGTAAGGTAAAAATAACAATATATCGATAATAAAATAACTCTTGACAAAAGTTTGTAATTTATATAGAGTTAGCAAACAATATAACAACTTACAAGGAGGTAAGGAGAGATGAGTAAAGCCAAATGGCTTGTAGTCTTTATATTGGCTCT
>JBFFSH010000122.1:0-3661 GCA_041572575.1 Thermodesulfobacteriota bacterium | reverse complement strand
GTATTAGATATAAAATCAAACACTGGAGGTCGGGCGTTTAAAAGGCTCTTTGATGAGGTAGTAAATAATATTGAGTTTAAAGTAAGGCTCGATGGCAAAACAAAACCCCTTACTGAAACCGAGACCCTTTCACTCCAATACGACCCTGACAGAGAAAAAAGAAAGGCTGGGGCAAAAGGACTTACCAAAGGGCTTAAACAAAATGCCCGGGTTCTCACATTTATCTTTAATACGCTTATAAAAGACCATGAGAGCACTGACAGTCTCAGGTCATATGACTATGCTATGCAGGCCCGCAACATGGACAACGAGATTGATAAAAAAACTGTGGACGCACTGCTAAAAGCATCAGAAAAGAACTTTGATATAGTTGCCAGATACTATGATCTTAAAAAACAAATACTGGGCATGGATAAGTTCTATGATTATGACCGTTACTGCCCGATTATGGAAAACAAAAGAAATATTCCCTACACGAGAGCAAAAGAGATAGTACTGCAGTCATTTGCAGAGTTTTCTACAGAGATGCATGATATTACTAAACAGTTCTTTGATAAAAACTGGATAGATTCTGAAGTAAGGGAAGGGAAAAGAGGTGGAGCTTTTAGCCACAGCACCGTGCCAAGTGTACACCCATATGTGTTTACAAATTTTAACGGAAAGATGAGAGACGTGATGACCCTTGCCCATGAGTTAGGACACGGGGTACATCAGTATTTATCAAGGCAGCAGGGATACTTTCATAGCGATACCCCTCTTACAACATCTGAGACTGCCAGCGTTTTTGCTGAAATGCTCGTATTTAAAAAACTTATGGATGATGAAGATGATCCAAACGAAAAATTGGCTCTACTGTGTGGTAAGCTAGAAGAGATGTTTGCTACTGTTTTCAGGCAGGTGGTAATGACAAGATTCGAGCAGAGCGTACATGATGCCTCACGTAAAAAAGGCGAGCTTAGTACAGAAGATTTTAACAAGCTGTGGATAAAAACCAACAGAAAGATGTTTGGTAAATCTGTAACCCTTACAAAAGATTACAGCTACTGGTGGTTATATATTCCACACTTTGTACATTCTCCTTTTTACTGCTATGCATATTCTTTTGGAGAGCTTTTGGTGCTTTCTCTATACAAAAAATACCTTAAAGAAGGCGCTGACTTTGTTCCAAAATATATGGAACTGCTTGCCTCCGGGGGTATGGATTCGCCTAACAACCTGCTTGAAAAGCTGAATATAGATATTTCCAATCCTGAGTTTTGGCAGGAAGGCCTGGATTACCTATCTGATATTCTTGGTGAAGCTGAGACTCTAAGCTCTCAAATTAAAAACAATTAAATTTGAGTAAATACATGTTTCTAACCCTAATTACCCACCTTATTGCCTATGAAAATACGTGTGGTAGTATAAGCCCGCGATGTTGAGAGTATCGTCTGGAAAAGCAAAGGGCAAAAAATTAGTAGTCCCAAAGGGCAAAAAGGTAAGACCCACTACAGCCAGAGTAAAACAATCAATCTTTGATACAATTTACGATTTTGAGGGCAAGACTGTACTCGATATTTTTGCTGGATCAGGAGCACTTGGAATTGAATCCCTCAGCCGGGGCGCTGGTCACGTTACATTTATTGAAAATGACCTAAAAGTCATAGAATTATTAAAGAAAAATCTGCAAAGCTGTAAACTTACTTCTCAGTATGAAATTATTGCACTTCATTACAATAAAGCCGTAAAAAGACTTATTAGAGACAAAAGGTCATTTGACTTAATATTCGTGGATCCTCCATTTGGATTATATGAAACAAAAAAAGCAGATGAATTAATTGATGATATAACCAGGCTCTTAGACACCGGTGGTATCATGATTATCGAGCACACCAGGCCGCTTGAAAATAAAAATACAGACTTATTGATTTCTACTAAAAAATATGGGAGTAATTTGGTCTCGTTTATAGAACATAACAATGAATAAAACAGCAATTTATGCAGGTTCATTCGACCCATTTACAAAAGGTCATCAAAATGTGATAGACAGGGGTCTAAAAGTATTTGATAAAATCATCGTGGCACTTGCCCACAATGTATCTAAAAAAACAATATTCACCCTCAAGGAAAGGACTTCTATAATCGAGCAGATATATAAAGACCGTGACAGCATTATAGTAGACTCATTTGAAGGACTACTTGTAGATTACGCAAGAAAAACCGATACCAACATTTTACTAAGGGGCATGAGATCAGTATCCGATTTTGAATATGAGCTACAGATGGCCCATGCAAATAAATCCCTTTATTCAGATATAGAGACCGTGTTTATAGTTACCGATAGTGAATACTCACATATTAGTTCGTCGCTTATAAGAGAAATAGTTGCGCTTGGCGGATCAGTAAAAAAGATGGTTCCAGAATTTGTTGAGGAAAAACTGAGAGAAAAACTATATAAAAATAATAATAAATAATACATTCAGAAGGTAGGAATTAATGCAATTATCAAAGTTAGCAAAGAAGCTAAAACCATCGGCCACAGTCACTATTACAGCAAAAGCTAAAGCGCTAAAAGCCCAAGGCATAGATGTAATCGGTTTTGGAGCGGGTGAGCCTGATTTTGACACTCCGGAAAATATTAAACAATCAGGCATTACCGCTATTACAAATGGTCTCACAAAATATACGGCCCCGGGCGGCATAGATAAAATCAAAGAAGCAATAATTGGCAGGATAAAAGCCGACTATGGAATCGAATATGAAAAACCGGAAATTATAGTGTCCTGTGGAGCAAAGCATACTCTTTACAATTTAACTCAGGTATTGATTGATGACGGGGATGAAGTAATCATTCCTGCACCATATTGGGTAACTTATCCAGAGCAGGTATCAATTGCAGGTGGTACGTCTGTTATTATTGATACAGATGAAAATAGCGGATTTAAGATTTCAGCAAAGGATCTGGAAAAAGCAATAACAGATAGTACTAAAGCGCTTATACTAAACTACCCCTCAAACCCTACTGGCTCTACATACTCAAAAGCAGAGCTTGAGAGAATAGTAAATGTAGCACTTGATGCAGGTTTAATTATCATAACAGACGAGATTTATGATAAGATTATTTATGGTAATACAACACATACACCTATTCCCACACTTAGCAAAAACGCTAAAGAAAATTCGATCCTGGTAAACGGAGTGTCTAAGGCTTACTCGATGACAGGGTGGAGAATAGGATATGCAGCAGGAAATGCAGATGTAATAAAAGCCATGAACAATCTTCAGGGACAGTGTACTTCAAACCCAGTGACTATGTCTCAGTATGCTGCAATCGAAGCATTTGAAGGTAGTCAGGACGCAGTAGAGATTATGAGAAAGGAATTTGAGGAGAGAAAAGACTATATAGTTGATGAATTAAACAAGATAGATGGCATAACATGTTTTGAACCACAGGGTGCGTTTTATGTTTTTCCAAATGTGTCAGGTTTTTATGGCAAAAGCTTTGAAGGAAAGACTCTTACAGGTTCGTTGGATATTACAGAGTTTTTGCTCGAAGATGCAAAGGTTGCTGTAGTGCCTGGCATTGAGTTTGGCGCTGATAATTATATAAGAATTTCCTACGCAGTTTCAGAGAAGGAAATAAGGGAAGGAATCTCAAGAATTGCAGGCTCCCTTTCTAAAT
>JBFFSH010000121.1:0-3695 GCA_041572575.1 Thermodesulfobacteriota bacterium | reverse complement strand
TACAATGGAATTGACAGAAAACACTTTGTTTTGTATCTAAAAGAGATGGAATTTAGATTTAATAACAGAAATGTAGATTTAGTTAATAAAATAAAGGAGATTCTGCATTACTTATAGCTCTGTTCTATGCGAGCTCCAAAATTAATTGTTTAAAATCTAAATTGAATAGATTTTCTTATTTTTTCTGTTTGGAATTAGTTAATTTATCTATTTTCTTTGTAAGAATATTTAGCTGCTGCTGAACGTTTTCCATGGATTTGTTTAGAGATTGTATATCCTCGGTAAGTCTGCTAGAACTGTCTGCTATATTTTTAGACATAATATCATTCATGTACTGATTGAATTCATTAATTTTATCTTTTTTTAATTTAAGTGAATTTTTAAATAATTCATCCTTTAGATTTTTAAGAGTAGATTCAGATACAGCATCCTCCCAGATTTGGAAAAATTTGGTGAAGGTTTCAGATTCAGGGGAATTCTTTTCGCTCATTGTAGGTATTTTGTATATATCCAACAAATTCTACCTTTAAAATAACTATATTCAAACTTGAGATGATTTTATTAGTTCCATTACTATAAATTTGATTTAGATTAATTATACTTTTGCATAATGATTGATGTTTAACCTAATTACATATTATGTTTGTTTATTATTTTCAAGTATTTCTAGATAGTTAGCTCAGGTTTCAGTTTACAAAAAAGGTTTTTAAGGGAGTATGTGAAAAATGCTTACAAAGCATAGCTATGATTCTAACCAATCACAATCTATAGTAATAATATTACTTTTATTATCCATACTATCCATAACATTTCCTAAACACACCTACTCACAGCAGATTGAAGATACCTCTGACCAACCCCAGACACTGAGGGGAATTATACGTGTTGGCTGTTTGCTGCCGCTTAGCGGGAAATATGAAAAGCTCGGATCAAGCGCGCTTAGAGGAGTATTTTCTGCAATAGAAAAAGTGAATGATGAAAATTACAACTTTCAGGTTGTTGTAAAGGATTTTGAAGAGGATGCAGCCAAACTCAGAAAGGCAGTCTTTGAACTTGTAAACGAAGACAATGTATCTTTAATTATAGGCCCTATACCCAGCAGCTATTCAAAGGATGTGTATTCTACAGTTGCAAGCCTCAAGGTTCCCACATTGATTTTTCCGATTTCATATAACCTTGCGCCCGAAAATCCTTATTTTATTAAATATTCCTTCCCAATAGAAAAACAGACTGAAATATTGGTAAAACATGCCGTAGAGGTAGTTAATGTAAATACATTTGGAGTCCTATATCCTAAAACTACAATTGGAGAACTGTTTAAAAACTCGTTTGTAAAAAATGTTAAAAAATACGGAAAAGAAATAAAACATATCGGTTCATACGAATCGGATCTGAGCGATATTGATACTGAAATACAGTGGCTTTCGCATGTAGAACCGCAGGGGATTTTTATTCCGGATGGTGCATCCAGGTCACGGAAGATAATGCTTAAGCTTAAAAATAAGGTGTATATTGCAAATACTCTGTTTCTTGGGCCAAACACATGGAACAGCGCATCGTTTCAGCAGGATTTAGCAAGCAGGATTGATGCGGATATATTTAAGGTACTCTTTACAGATTATTTCTATACAAAGAGCATGTCGTGGGTGCAATTTAACGAGCATTTTCAGACCGTAATAGGAGATAACCCGGGATTTTTGGAATTTCAGGTACATGAGGGAACTAGGCTAGTACTTGAAAAGTTAAAACACGCCAGGGGATCCGGGCAGCTTTTATTAAATAATATTTTAAGCCCAGTTTCAGGCTTTGATTATACAATCAAAAAAACACAGTTTGGCACAGTAGAAATATCGCCTAAACCAATTTTGCTTACGATTAAAAAAGGCGAAATTATAAGACTTAAATAATTATCTTTTATGGAGGCCCCTTGGCTTCAAAATCAGTGTCATATTCAAAGATAGTTTTACTAGGTTTGTTGCTATGGTTTACTGCAGCTCTCGTTCTGGGCTTATCAGGGAAAATTGCTGAAATACCTTTTCCTTTTCCACAGGTAATATTATTTGGTCTAGTAGTCGTTCAATTAATAATATTTGGACTTTCTGCAGGTTTTAGAAGCTGGATTTGCGATTATGGTATCAAATATCTTGTAGCAGTGCATCTAAGCAGGTTTGTAGGAATCTATTTTTTGTACCTTTATTCCATGCAAATGCTGCCTTATGATTTTGCTGTTAAGGGCGGTGTTGGAGACATAATCGTAGCCACAGCAGCGCTTATAATTCTGGTATTTGTTTCATCCAGGCACGAATCTAAAAAGAAGATTTATCTTTTCTGGAACACATTTGGACTTATAGACATTATATTTGTAGTAGCCACAGCGGGCAGAATAGGAATGAACTCACCTCAATCTATTGAAAATTTACTTAAGATTCCCTTAAGCTTGCTGCCAACTTTTCTTGTCCCGATAATAATATTTACTCACATTGTTATATACATTAGACTGCTAAAAGAAGAGTAATTGATCTTATATGAAAATTAAAAATTGTTTTTATAAGTTATATTAATAATATGAAAAAATACTATATTGCAGCAACACTTCTTATTATATTAACTTTGCAGATATCCTGTGCTGCAAAGAGACCCGTATTTTATCCAAATGAAAAATTAAACGATGTAGGGTATGAGCAGGCTGAGAGGGATGTTGATGAGTGTCTGGAGTTATCCAAACAATCCGGACTGCAAACTGATAGAGCCGGTAACGTTGCCAAGAAAACCGCACAGGACGCAGCTGTTGGGGCTGCTGTGGGTGGGGCTGTTGGTGCGGTTACAGGCGATTTTGGAGAGGGAGTCGCCGCAGGGGCTGCAGGTGGAGGAGCAGCAGGTTTTATCAGAGGCCTGTTCGGCTCACGTGACCTGGAACCGCTTCAAAGGCAGTTTGTAAACCAGTGTCTTTCCGATAAAGGCTATAAGATTATTGGCTGGGACTGACACGGAATGTAGATAATGTTTTTTTTCGGTGCCTATTTTACATTCTACAAGCAGCTAAATGATTTTCTTTCCAAATACCAAAAAAATAAAACCATATTTTACGAGTTTAATGGCAAGCCATCTGTAAAAGACTCAATTGAAGCCATTGGGATTCCTCATACTGAGGTAGAACATATCATGGTAAATGGGGTACCTGTTGGATTTTCCTACCATATAAAAAATAGAGACGAGATTCATGTTTACCCTTTATATCCGGATATTAAACCTTCAGTTCCGGTTAAATTAAGGCAGGAAATTGAGCATGCAGAATTTATTTCAGATGTTAATCTCGGCAAGCTTGCGAGACTTTTAAGAATGTGCGGGTTTGATACTTTATATAATAACAGCTACGACGATCACTATATAGCACGGTTAGTGGCAGGTTCTGGCAGGATAGTACTTACAAGAGATAGAAGACTATTAAAGTACAATGATATTGTATACGGCTACTGGCTTAGATCGGACGATCCACATAAGCAGTTAAAAGAAGTCCTCGATCGCTATAGTATTTATGAGAGCATAAATGAATTCAAAAGGTGTATTAGATGTAATGGGTTTATTAACAAGGTGGATAAGGAGACGATATCCGATATTTTAGAGCCTCTTACAAAAAAATATTATAATGAATTTTACAGGTGCGATTCATGCAGACAGATTTACTGGAAGGGGTC
>JBFFSH010000120.1:0-3725 GCA_041572575.1 Thermodesulfobacteriota bacterium | reverse complement strand
TTACAAGATTTGCCATTTCAATTGCAGAGATTGCAGCTTCTGATCCACGGTTGCCTGCCTTAGACCCTGCTCTTTCTATTGCCTGTTCCAAGTTTTCAGTAGTAATAATTCCTGAGGCTACAGGAATATCATGTTGAATGCTAAGGTCAACAAGCCTTTTGGTAACTTCTGATGAGAGGTAATCATAATGGGGAGTTTCGCCTCTAATAATAGCGCCAACAGCTATCACGGCATCGTATTTTTTTGTTTCAAGTATTTTTTTTACTGCAAATGATATCTCATATGCTCCGGGTACCTTAACCAGTTCAATACTGTTTTCTGAACAGCCATGCCTTATAAGGGTATCCTTAGCTCCTTCAACAAGCTGCTGGGTAATAAAACTGTTAAATCTGCTTGTGATAATCGCAAACTTGAGTCCCTTAGCGTTCAAAACACCCTCATATACCTTTGTCATAATGACCCTCTTTTATGTTAATCAACCATGGACAGTAAATGCCCCAGTTTATCTTTTTTTACTTTTAAATAGTTAGTGTTTGCCTCATTTGGAGGTATTTCTATCTGAACTCTTTCTACAATCTGCAGACCAAATCCTTCGAGTCCTTTAACTTTTTGAGGATTATTGGTCATCAGTTTCATTTTTCTTACACCAAGATCAAGGAGAATTTGTGCACCTATTCCATAATCTCTTAAATCCGGTTTAAACCCAAGCTTCTCATTTGCCTGTACAGTATCGTAACCGTCATCTTGCAGCGCATAGGCTTTTATTTTATTTATTAAGCCAATTCCCCTTCCTTCCTGTCTCATATACAAAATAACACCTCTGCCCTCTGCTTCGATCATTCTCATGGCCTGATGTATTTGCGGCCCGCAGTCACACCTAAGTGATCCGAATACATCACTTGTAAGACACTCGGAATGAACCCTTACGAGCACCCCTTCATCAGGAGTGATATCACCTTTTACAAAAGCTACATGGTGCTGTGAGTCAATACCATTTTCATAAACTATAACCTTAAAATCACCATACTGGGTTGGCAGATTGGCGTTTGCAGCTTTACTGACCAGACACTCAGAGCGCAGTCTATGGCTAATAATGTTGGCAATAGTCGTAATTTTGACGTCGTGTTCTTTTGAAAACTCCTCAAGATCATTTAGGCGTGCCATATCTCCATCGTCTTTCATTATCTCACATATGACTGATGCAGGGGTAAGCCCTGCAAGTTTTGCAAGGTCTACCGACCCTTCTGTATGACCGGCTCTAACCAGCACACCGCCCTTTCTCGAAATTATTGGAAATACATGGCCTGGTCTCATGAAATCATGTGCGGTGGAGTCTTCAGAAATTGCTTTTGTTATTGTAGAGGCTCTGTCTGAGGCAGAAATTCCTGTTGTGGTTTCGTTCTTGGCATCTATAGATATTGTAAATGCAGTGTATTGAGGTACAGGATTATTCTCTGGTTTAATAGGCTGTAGGCCTATCCTGTCGGCATTATCATTTGTTAAGGCAAGACAAATAAGACCCCTTCCAAACTTAGCCATAAAATTAATGATTTCAGGCGTAATAAATTCGGCAGCTACTACAATATCACCCTCATTTTCTCTGTCCTCATCATCTACAAGGATGACCATTCTTCCATTTTGTATCTCTTCGATTGCTTCTTCTACACTGCAAATTGGCATAATTACTTCCTAATATTGTATTTTGTTCTCAAAACGCCTAAATAATATGTAAAGCTCTTGCTTTGTCAATAACAGCCGTATTAGGCGTATAATTTTTAATACTCTTTAATCCCTACATATATAATCATGCTACAAGTCTAACTGTAAAAATAACATAATCATCTTTATTTTAGATTTCCAGGTAGCTTGACTTTTTAGGCTCTGGATGTAATTTGTGAATTATTAGAGTTGAAAGGAGATATTTATGTCATTTGAACAATATTCTTACTTGCTATCTTCAGACGAAGAAGACTGGAACAGTGATGATGAATTAGATGATGATGATGAAGAATTGTGGGACGAAGATGACGAGTTCTTTGATGAAGAAGACTGGGATGAAGACGATCTCGATGAAGATGACGAGGATGAATTAAGGCCTCTCAACTGATTTTGTTCCATAGACTTTTGATTTAAATTTGACCTGGATTGAGTAGTACCAACCTCTCCATAGTATTATATTAATTATAGTATAGTTGTGTCTGAAGTATATCCCTGCAGTTAAAATTCCGTAGTTATATAAGAATATATAACTGCCCGGGGCCGGACTCGAACCGGCACAGGCTTACACCCGAGGGATTTTAAGTCCCTTGCGTCTACCAATTCCGCCACCCGGGCAAGTAGTTTGATTATTGCTTAGTATATCTGGAGGCGGCGCCCGGAATCGAACCGGGGTATTGCGGTTTTGCAGACCGCTGCCTTACCTCTTGGCCACGCCGCCACACTGAATCTGCCAAGTATGAACAAAAATTCTTTTGTTTTCAAGTGTGATTCCAATATTATGAGATAAATGCGATTTATAACTGTATCTGTAGTGGGATTTTTGTAATTATTGTTATTGTTTTATTAATATTCAGTATAGTATCAATATAAATGTGCTAAAAATTTTATACTTGATTTAAAAAAATCTGATATATATAAATAATTTTGATATTTTGACATTTCATATCATTACAAAAGGAGACTTTAATGAAAAAGAATACTATTAGAATTATGGTTATATGTATATTTATTTCACTTTTTACGCTCAAATTATATTCTCAGACACATCCTGCTATAAATGCCTATGACTCCTATCTCGGTGCTATAGGTAATGCTCAAAAACTGGATGATCTGAATCCCTTTATTTCTAAAAGAAAAATCGAAGTATATTCCAAAATGACTCCGGAGAAGAAAATATCAACGCTCAAATTTAAAAAGCAGATAGTTAAGTTTACAAAGAGAAAATCCATTAATGCACAAACTGAAGGTGATAATATTACATTGCATGTAGATATTGTCGATGAATCTACAAATAATACTGCTAAAGTCGAAGTTAATGTAGTAAAAGAAAATAACGAGTGGAAAGTTGATAAGGAAAAATATAAGTTTTAGTAAACGAAAAACAGCAACTTATTATTACAATATTTTCGTTATAGTTAAGCAGTTAGTTATTATCCTGCGTAAGATAGATAGCCAGATATATTATTGAATTCAATAAATATAAAAATTAAACTAGTAGGAGGGCTGTTTGTATGCCCTCCTAAAATACTTATTTAACCTTCTAGAATAAATGTAATTTTAATATGTGCCCTGTATTCTGAAATTTTGCCGTCTTTTATATGGGCATTCATTTTTGTTACTTCAATTCCTGTAAGACCACGAAGGGTTTTGTTTGCTCTTTTAAGAGCATTATTAACTGCATCGTCCCATGATTTTGTGGATGATCCTATTACTTCGGTTATGCGTGCAACTGCCATAATGATACCTCCTATAGTTAGATTATTACTTACCTTTTATCAAATATTGGCTTTAAAGTCAATGAAAAAATTAATATAAATTGTGTTTGTATGTTGTGTAGAAAACAAATAATTTGCTATTATCTAATTAAAAATTAATTGTTTAAAATCTAAATTGAATAGATTTTCTTATTTTTTCTGTTTGGAATTAGTTAATTTATCTATTTTCTTTGTAAGAATATTTAACTGCTGCTGAACGTTTTCCATGGATTTGTTTAGAGATTGTATATC
>JBFFSH010000119.1:0-3746 GCA_041572575.1 Thermodesulfobacteriota bacterium | reverse complement strand
TTTGATAATACAATCTATATTTATAATATATTAACTATGATGCCAAGATTTAATAAAAACATAAAATATTTAGAATGCTTATTGATCTTAGTTCTTACCTCTTATTTGTTATACTCTAAAATCGATGAAACAAATTTCCATATAGACGAAAGCACATGGATTACGACAAGCCTTTATTTCGATGAATTAATAAAAGGTAATACCGATTCTGTGATATGGAATCCTGGTTATTGGACGCTTACCCAGCCCCCTATAACAAGATATATAATAGGCTTACAAAGAAAGCTTACAGGTATTGGCCCTAACGAAGTAAATAAACCATGGGACTACGGAGTTGACAAGCAAACAAATATTCAAAATGGGGCCATGCCTAATCCTGAATTATTAAGATCCACCAGGACTGCAATGATTATAATTGCTGTTTTATCAGTATTACTTTTATTCTATAGCACAAGAAAATACTTTGGTATCTTGGCAGCTTATATTCTTTTTATCTTAATTATATCAAACAACTACATTCAAAATCAATTATCAAGAGCAATGTCAGAATCACCTCTACTACTTTTTATCATTTTAGTGATAATTTTATTATTTGTCGCTGCAAGATTTTTGATTTCAAACAATAAGCCGGTGTTAGAGAACAAGAAAAAATTAATTATACAAACACTACTCATTCTGTTCACTGGAATCATGATAGGTATTACAGGTGGTATTAAACTAAACGGTTTTGCACTCCTAGGTGTAGGAATTATATTATTTACACTTCTTTTATTTTTCTCTACTTATCTCAAGACTTTCACAATCAAACTGAAGATATTACTCTTAACATGTACAATCGTCATTCTAATATTAGCCTCATTCTCTACTTTTATTTCCTATAACCCCTTTCTATACAATAATACAGTTGAGAGAACGGCAGCTATTTTTAAATGGAGAATTCATGAAATGAAGATTCAAACATCAAAGAGCGAATCGGCTGATCTAACCAGGATTAATTTATCAGAGAGAATCATAGTAGTTACCAATAATGTATTTAATAAATATTCTACTATCAGCTTTAAGGGCGCTTTTATCTTAAACCTAACATTGTTTTTATTCGGTTTTATATTAGCCTTAAAGAACTCACTGCAGTTTCTTAATGGAAGCAAGGGTAATCTTGCACATTTGATATTAATAATAAGCAGTATAGTGGTCGCAGGACCTTCTTTGTTAACCCCGCTAAATTGGGATAGATATTTTTATTTGCCTGTTATTTTTTCCACAATTTTTATATCAATCGGAATTTCGCAAATATTAAGGTTTATTTATGTAAAATACGTGCTCCAACAATTTACCACTCGTCTCCACGCACATTCATGATTTGAACCCACACGGTATCGGTACTGCATTCATACACTCCACCTAGAAGAGTACTAAGACGGGAATTGCGCTTGGCCTCATCAACAATTTTATCAACATACTCTACGCCGTGATTATCAATAAAATCTTCAAGTATCCCGGCTGCCATCATTCCTTCTATTTCATCTTTTGGCATAAGATTTAATATTTCAAGAAGCGCTTCCCAGAGGGATTGTGGGTTTTCAGAATTAAGCTCATCAAATTTTTCAAAAGTCCAAAAAAGCTCCTCCCTCTTCTCAGAACCCTGCGGACTCTTCTCAAATTCTATATACGCATCTATTAATTCTTTTATTTCATCATCCATTACTTAAGTCCCAGCGAACTATAGTGATGCATATTATAAGTAGTTATCGATATAGATCAAAAAACATAAGTAATTAAATATATTTATTAATAATACACCGCCCCATCCGGACGTTTTTTGAACTGATATGTAGGTTTAATTCCGAGGAAAGTAGGAAGTTCGGAATGAAAATCGATGCTTATGCACAAATCGCCGTTTTCCTTTTTATTATAAAGCTCGGCATAGTAAATTACTCTAATTCCATTTTCTATAATTTCATGCTCTACAGTTTCATCAAGCATTAAAAGCTCATCATAGCTTTTACTTTCATACTCTTTACCTATTCGATTCGAAATCTCTCTAAGAATTTCAGCATTCTTTTTATTTTTTGATAATATATTCAACTGCGATTATTCCTTTTCTTAATATCCTGATAACATCCTTCGCAAATAGCCATTACACCTGCAAAGTTTTCAGACATATCGTTCCACTGTCCTTCGCGTTCCAGTACTTTATTACACTCAGAACACCATGCATTTTTAAATGGCCATTCAGGATCTACAGGCTCTTCAGATTCAATAAAACCTAAACCTTCTCCACCAAATAAATGCTTGCATATAAATGCTGGTCGCTTATCCCCGTGTATGCTGCATTCCATCAAACTGTCTTTATTTAATTTATTGCTCAAGATAAATTATCGGTAAACGGTTTATTAAAATCTCTAATCCTCACAGGCTTAGCCTTATCCTCACCTTCAAAATACTCCGCCCAGTAAATAACGTCTCTGTAATCTCGATCCGCGCACTCTGTATAATGATTAAGTTTTTCAATGTCACCATTGGCAAGAAAAATAATGCAGCGTATAGTCCTGTCAGATAATTCAGAAACTGAGTTTAAAATTTTAAGAGTATCAGAATACTGGTCTTCTCCATAATCCAGTATCAATTTATCTCTAATATCATCCGCAGGTAATTTAGTAGTCATATAGCTTATTAACTATATCTCCATACTACCGCTCTGCTGTCTGCACTTCCTATCCAGGCTGATCCAACAATAATAATTTCATCCTCCAGAATAGAAATATTATTAGCTTGAGATCTTATAAACTTAGGTTCGAGCAGTTCATGCAGCAGAACAAAGCTTTCAGCAGACTTCTGCCAAATACAAGCCTTTTCATCTGTTGGAGAATCGTTACGGTTGACATCTTTCCATACAGACCCGGCTTGTATTTTTTTACAAGAATGGAACACATCTCCGCCTTTGTAGTCTTGTGATGGTATTAGATCAACTACACTTTCTGAGCTTCCATACCATATAGCAGGATGATAGGTATCAAGCATATTTTTGCCCTTCGCAGTACCTATATATCCATATTGGATCTCTCCATCCACACCATTTGTCTCTGATACCAGGCAGTGATCAGGATGAAGTTTTACTAGACTTTGCTCATCACCTCTCCACATACAGGCAAACCTTCTATCTCCGCCGTCCCAGCACACATGTCCTGCCTGTACCAGTCCATCTGTGAATCCAGCATATGATGGCAACCCCTCCGGGCCAAGCCATGTGGCCTTGCCCTTATCGTTCCACAATACCGCTCTCTGCTCGGTATCCCAATCATCCTCTTCATCCGGAACTTCTAATACTCCAACTACCTGGCCTCCACTGCCCCATACACTAAATCCCTCACTGCACCCTTCTAAATCAAGTGACGTAGTTTCTAATGATTTACCGTCCCAAATAACTGGCGTGCTTGACTCTCCTCTGAAAGTCTGCCCGCAAAAGCCATTTTCTGTAATTCCATAAACTGCATACGAGGCGGCTTTTCCAAATGATATTTTTTGTGGCTTTTCTGCTTTTATGCCCCATTCATGTATCAGGGCTCTAACACCCCTCTTTCCCGTAGCCTCAATAAAAATAACTTCACCTCTAGTCCAAAGACCTTTACTGTTCTTTGTACCGGACGGAAGAGGTATTTCAATTACTTCCCAGCGGGATAAATCTGAAATGTTTTCTAAATCTATACTCATTAGTGTTATTTATAATTATTTCTTATATCTGATAA
>JBFFSH010000118.1:0-3849 GCA_041572575.1 Thermodesulfobacteriota bacterium | reverse complement strand
TTCATTTACATCAAGTCCATCCGGATCATATACAGTAGCTTTAGAATCAGATGCTGCTACCATTACTGCTCCCATGTCAGATAGAAATAGTGCTGAATGTTTTCCCACAGCCCCAAAACCCTGAACTACAAATCGCGCTCCGTCCATTTTGAAGTCACAAAACTCTGAAGCTACTTCTGCAGCGTGTCTCACGCCCCATCCCGTAGCACCAATTTCGTCAAGCGGTATTCCTCCAACTTCCCTTGGAAGTCCTACCGAACGTCCTATCTCATCCCTAACCCATGCCATACACTCTTCGTTGGTGCCCATATCAGGACCAAATATATATTCTTCTTCTCCACGTAAAGCCTTAGCCATACAGCGTATAAGGTTTTCCTTCTGGTCTTTGTCCATTGCCGGGTCGCCAAAAAGTACAGATTTGCCGCCTCCGTGCTTAAGATTTGCAGCAGCATTTTTCAGTGTCATCGCTCTGGCAAGTCTGAAGCATTCCTCTGTACTAACATCAGAAGCCATACGCAGGCCTCCTATGGAGGGCCCCATGGCTACATTGTCTACAACGAGTATTGCCTTTAGATTAATGGTGGGCTCATAGACATGTATTATCTTGAGTGGGCCTAACTCATCTGAAAAACTAAATTCTTCTTTTTCCATTATATTTCTTTCCTTAAGACTATGATGGATTACTCTCAACTACATAACTATTTGGCAAATTGAGTGCCAATATAAATTTAAACTATTTCAAGCAATTTCAGCAACTTAAGAGTCTTCACAGAATCAGACAAGATGATCAGTGTACGATAATATTACAATATTTTGATTGACGGTAGAATAATATCTGAGGTTTAATATTCTTTGTGCGTCAATAAACTGAATAATTTCTTAAATACGGACAATGGACAGCTTTACATTCTCTGTATTAATAGCATTTTATTTAAATTAATCTGATACTATAATTTCTAATAACATGACCAAACAAAATAAGGTTGATATTATTAATGTAGTACAAAAAATATATAATGTGTATCATTTAATTTACAGGAATCCCAGTTGCAAAAAACTAAAGAAGAACAGTATAAAACAGTAAATAAGCTTGTGTTCAAAGAGCTGGGAATAGAAACACAGCACGAACATATTGTGTTCATGCGTGACGACAGTCACGTTTGTGTTTCCGAAGGTTTTGAAGCCCTAACACGTGTAAGGCTCTCAAAAGGCAAGAAATCAATAGTTGCAAGCTTAAACGTCATTACATCAAACCAGCTGCTTGAAGAAGGCGAGATAGGACTTTCCAACAGTGCCCAACATGCTCTGGGAGTTAAGAATGGTGACTATATCGAGGTTGCACATTTATCTCATGTTAATTCTCTAAGCAGCGTGAGGTCAAAGATCTATGGCAACAAATTAGACTACAGGCAAATGCAGTCAATTATTCAGGATATCGTAAAAGGAAATTATTCCAACGTACATCTTTCTGCCTTCATAACGGCATGTGCCGGAAGCAATATGGAGATCGATGAGATTACAAATCTTACTCAAGCTATGATCAGCACCGGGGAACAAATTAACTGGGGCACTGGTCCGGTGGTTGATAAACATTGTATCGGCGGTCTTCCCGGCAACCGGACTACTCCAATAGTAGTGGCAGTTGCAGCAGCCGCCGGTCTAAAAATTCCAAAAACATCTTCTCGTGCTATAACTTCACCGGCTGGTACCGCTGATATGATGGAAACCATGACTCCTGTTGATCTATCTATTAACGAAATAAAAAAAATTGTGAGCAAGGAGGGTGGCTGCATAGTTTGGGGAGGCATAGCCAATCTAAGTCCTGCGGATGATGCCCTTATCAGAGTTGAAAGAGCGCTCGATTTAGATAGTGAGGGACAGCTGGTTGCCTCGGTGCTATCTAAAAAGGTGGCGGCAGGCTCCACTCATGTGTTAATAGATATTCCGGTAGGTAAGACCGCAAAGGTTAGAACGGAAGAACAGGCCGAAAAACTAAAATATTTTTTTAAGGTAGTGGGAAATGCAGTGGACTTGGAGACGAAAGTCTTGGTTACAGATGGTACACAGCCTGTAGGAAGAGGGATCGGCCCTGCGCTTGAAGCAATGGACGTGCTTTCGGTTCTAAGGAATGAATCAGATGCTCCCAAAGATTTAAAGCATAGGTCTATACTAATTGCAGGCGAGCTTCTCGAACTTTCATCTAGGACAGAAAGCGGAAAAGGTATGCAACTTGCCGAAGAATTAATTATTTCAAATAAGGCTTACGAGAAATTCATGGCTATATGTCTGGCACAGGGGGGCTTCAAAGAACCAGAGTATGCATCGTACAAAAGGAATGTCTTTGCCCAAACTGCTGGAATAGTCGGGGAAATCGACAATCGCAAATTAGCCAATGTCGCCAAATTGGCAGGCGCTCCACAAGACAGCTCGGCAGGAGTTCTTTTCGAGGCCCCTGTAGGCAAAAAGGTGAAAAAGGGACAGACCTTATTTACTGTATATGCACAATCGGAGGGCGAGCTAAATTATGCATCCAGCTATTTAGATTCTTTAGATGGAAGCAATATTGTTAGTATTGTAAGTTAAATAAATGTATTCACATAGACTTCCTAAAAAGCAGATATTTTAGTTTATCCTGTTCAGCTTGTGTAATATTTCTGCTTCATTAAATAAATCCAGGAGCTAAGTTGTCAGATATTTAGACAATTTAGTCTTGTAACTCATACATAACTAACTGATATTATTGAAGTTACTCTTGGCACCCTATTTGAATAATAATAAGAGAAAAGAAAATCAAATGAAACGAGATAATATATATATTAAATGGTTTGATGACATAGATGCAGGGGATATTGCTTTGGTAGGGGGCAAGAACGCCTCGCTGGGGGATATGTATCATCAGCTCTGTGATAAAGGAGTTAATGTACCAAATGGTTTTGCTATAACGGCAGATGCTTACTGGCATGTTTTAAAATCCAATAATATTTTAGATGAAATTAAAAAAACTTTTCGCGGTTTAGATAAAAACAATATTAAAAGCCTGTCCAATAAAGCTAAAAAAGTAAGAGGTTTAATTCTTGGCTCGGCAATTCCTGATGATCTTTGGAGTGAGATTAAGCAAGCATATGACAGGCTTTGTGAGCAATATGGCAAGAATACAGATGTTGCCGTAAGAAGCTCTGCAACCGCCGAGGACCTGCCGACTGCATCTTTTGCAGGACAGCAGGAAACATATCTAAACATAAGAGGATACAGCTCACTCAAAGAGGCTTGCAGCAAGTGCTTTGCATCGCTTTTTACAGACAGGGCAATATCATACCGTATTGACCATAAATTTGATCATTTTAAAATTGCTCTCTCAATCGGCATACAGAAGATGGTGCGTTCCGATCTGGCTACAAGCGGGGTAATGTTTACCCTCGACACAGATAGTGGTTTTCGTGATGTAGTGTTTATTACCGCCTGCTATGGGCTTGGTGAAAACATAGTGCAGGGTGCAGTGAACCCTGATGAGTACTATGTATTTAAACCTACATTCAAAAGGGGCTTTGATTCTATCATCCGCAAGAATCTTGGTGAAAAGAAAATTAAAATGATTTACGGCACCGGCCAGTTGAAAGCTCTTACAAGAAACGTCGAGGTGCCGCTTTCAGACCGGAAAAAGTTCTGTGTGAATGATGAGGATATTTTAAAACTTGCTGGATATGCCACTGTTATTGAAGATCACTACTCAAAGAGAGCGGGCAAACCTCAGCATAAAGATATAGAGTGGGCAAAGGACGGCCTCACAGGAGAACTTTTCGTTGTGCAGTCCCGACCAGAAACAGTACAATCCCAAAAATCACAGGAAGT
>JBFFSH010000117.1:0-4070 GCA_041572575.1 Thermodesulfobacteriota bacterium | reverse complement strand
TCTACTAAAAAATATGGGAGTAATTTGGTCTCGTTTATAGAACATAAAAATGAATAAAACAGCAATTTATGCAGGTTCATTCGACCCATTTACAAAGGGTCATCAAAATGTGATAGACAGGGGTCTAAAAGTATTTGATAAAATTATCGTGGCACTTGCCCATAATGTTTCTAAAAAAACAATATTCACACTCAAGGAAAGGACTTCCATAATCGAGCAGATATACAAAGACCGTGACAGCATTATTGTAGACTCATTTGAAGGACTACTCGTAGATTATGCAAGAAAAGCCGATACCAACATATTGCTAAGGGGCATGAGATCGGTATCGGATTTTGAATATGAGCTTCAGATGGCCCATGCAAATAAAACCCTTTATTCAGATATAGAGACTGTATTTATAGTTACCGATAGTGAATACTCTCATATTAGTTCATCTCTCATAAGAGAAATAGTGTCCCTTGGTGGTTCAGTAAAAGACATGGTTCCAGATTTTGTTGAAAAAAAACTGAGAGAAAAATTATATAAAAGCAATAATAAATAATATAGATACAAGGTAGGAATTAATGCAATTATCAAAGTTAGCTAAAAAACTAAAACCATCGGCCACAGTTACTATTACAGCAAAAGCTAAAGCACTAAAAGCCCAGGGAATTGATGTGATAGGGTTTGGCGCTGGGGAACCCGATTTTGATACTCCGGAAAACATTAAACAATCAGGTATTGCCGCTATTACAAATGGGCTTACCAAATATACGGCTCCAGGCGGGATTGATCAGATCAAAGAAGCTATAATTGGCAGAATAAAAGACGATTACGGGATCGAATATGAAAAACCGGAAATTATAGTGTCCTGTGGAGCAAAACACACCCTTTATAACCTAACACAGGTAATAATTGACGAGGGTGATGAAGTAATAATCCCTGCACCATATTGGGTCACATACCCCGAACAGGTATCAATTGCAGGCGGAACACCCGTTATTATTGATACGGATGAAAAAAGCGGATTTAAGATTTCGGCTAAGGATCTGCAAAATGCAATAACAGGCAGTACTAAAGCTCTGATTCTTAACTATCCCTCAAACCCCACAGGATCTACATACTCAAAATCAGAGCTTGAGAGCATTGTGAATGTAGCACTTGAAGCGGGCTTAATTATCATAACTGATGAGATATATGATAAGATTATTTATGGTGACTCTACCCATACACCAATTCCGGCTCTTAGTAAAAGGGCAAAAGAAAACTCGATTCTTGTAAACGGAGTTTCAAAAGCTTATTCGATGACCGGGTGGCGAATAGGATATGCAGCAGGAAATGCAGATGTAATTAAGGCTATGAACAACCTTCAGGGTCAGTGCACTTCAAACCCTGTTACTATGTCACAGTATGCTGCAATTGAAGCATTTTCAGGAAGTCAGGATGCAGTTGAGCAAATGAGAAAGGAATTTGAGCAAAGGAAAAATTATATTGTAAATGAGCTTAACAAGATTCAAGACGTATCCTGTTTTGAACCCCAGGGCGCGTTTTATGTTTTTCCAAATGTGTCAGGTTTTTATGGCAAAAGCTTTGGTGGAAAGACCCTTACAGGTTCATTGGATATTACAGAATTTTTGCTGGAAGAAGCAAAGGTTGCTGTAGTTCCCGGTATTGAGTTTGGGGCTGATAATTATATAAGAATTTCCTATGCAGTCTCAGAGAAGGAAATAAGGGAAGGAATCTCAAGAATTGCAGACTCTCTTGCTAAATTAAGCTAGGTCCACTGTAATATATCAAAATTCTCAATTATAATCCTACCCTGTGAATAGATTAAGGATAGGCTTTCCCATATCACTTTCAGGCAAATATTCCATCCAGGGAACTGAAAGCTTGAATGGAATCAAACTCTGGCAAAAAACAGTTAATTCTAATTCGGGAATATATGTAAAACAATATGGCCGCAAATTACCAGCCGAGTTAATTTATTACGACGATCAGAGTAATAATGAAAAGTGCAGGGAAGTTACTCTAAAACTTTTAACTGAAGATAAACCGGATCTGTTTTTAGGACCCTACTCTAGCGGACTTGCCATTGCAATTGCTCCAATCACAAAAACATTAGATAGAATAGTCTGGAACTATGGAGGTGCTACTGACGAAATAACAGAAAAAGGCTACACAAATTTTATTAATGCCATTACCCCCAGCAGCCATTATTATCATGGAATTATAGAACTATTTGCTGATAAATTAAAATCGGGCAACAAAAAACTTGCAATAGTGTTTGCCTACGACAGCGGATTTTCTTCTAGAGTTTATGAAGGAGCAAGAGAATATGGATTGAAACATAAGTTTACAGTTTCTGATTTTGGTTATAAGTCGGGCAAAGATGACTTTACCGATATTGTAGAAAAATTAATCACGCTTAAACCTGACTTGATACTGGGAGTGGGCAGAATGCATGATGATCTCAACTTTGCAAAGTCGGTTATAAAATCTCGAAACTTACTAACTAATAATATTGCAGTACTAGCAGCCTCGATTGATCATTTCAAAGAAGTATTTGGAAGCGATGCTGATGGTTTTTTAGCCACAAGCCAGTGGGAAAAAGATAGTGAAATTAAACCAGATTTCGGACCGACTACACCAGAATTCTATAATCACTATGTTGACACATATAACAAAGAACCCGGATACCTTGCAGCACAGGCTTATAATATAGGATTAATTATTGAAAAATGTATAGAGCAATCAGAATCAATTGAAGAACCAGACCTTGCTAACATTGCTATGGATCTGGATATAAAGACATTTTATGGGAAATTTAAATTAGATAAGAAAACAGGAGAACAGATTGGACATACAATGTGTGTAATTAGATGGACCAATGGACAAAAGATGAAAATAAGTAACTAAATATTTAATTTCACTCTGATCCAGATATATACGAATGACAAGCTGCTGTACATATAGTACATAAAGTGAAATGGTATTGATTTAACAGCAAATATAAACCCTTTTTTTACATATAAAAACTTATAAAAACGGAAATTTAATAATATGTATGCAATAAAAAGTATTACCAAAACTGGCAATATCCCAAAAGTTAAACTCATACCTTCTGTAAATATAGCAAGGATTGTTATCAATAAGCCTAGTATAAATAACCATACGACAAGAGCGCTTATTCTGTCCGATATTTTTAGATTAAGATCACTATGAAAATTGCCTGTTTCTACTATCAATTGTGACCAGGGAATAGCACGTTTGGTAATCTCAACTTTTAACCAATTTACAAAATTCCATGATTTAAGATGTTTTACCTGAATATCTTTATCAAGATAAATTGAATAGCCTTTCTTCTTTAATCTGTAACCCAGTTCAATATCCTCAATTGACGGACTTGTATATTTATTTACATCAAATCCACCTAAATCTTCAAAGACAGATTTTCTTATTGCACCACACCCAGCCCAGAACGTATTTGCATCAGAACTGGAATTTTGGTGAACAAAATGATGCATCAGATTTTTGTACTGGGAAAGGAATTGCTCACAATCCGGCTCTGAATCATATGAGCCAAAAACAGCTGCTATTTCAGGATTTTTTACAAACCTGTTAATTATTTTAGAAATCGTATCAGGTTCTACAACTATATCTGAATCCAGAAAGATCAATATGTCACCCTTGGCTTTAGATGCACCCAGGTTTCTGGCAGCTGCCGGGCCTGATTGAATATCAAGCCTGTAATATTTAATATCATCAGAAATCTGAGCCCTAATATCTACAGTTGAGCCGTCATCGACAACGATGATTTCTAAACTTTTTATAGATGAATTTACTACAGAATCTAAACACTTCTTCAGCAATTCCATGTTGTTATGTACAGGGATTATTTAATTGTCTAGCAACATTTTTTAAATTCAATTATTAGACAAGAATATTAAATTAGGGCATTAGACGTTGTTAGGAGTAGTATATATGATAAAGAGCAATGATAAAGCGGTATTCATGGCAATTAACAGTGGGAAAAATATCACGAATTTTTTCACACGCAAAATATGGAAAAAACAAGACATGCAAGAGAT
>JBFFSH010000116.1:0-4184 GCA_041572575.1 Thermodesulfobacteriota bacterium | reverse complement strand
ATCTTTATGTTTAACAAAAAACCCAAGCCCTGATTCAATGGGATTTGTGGTATCGTTTAACTCATTGCCATAAAGAGGATATCCCATCTCAAGTCTCAAAGTATCCCTGCATCCAAGACCGCATTCTTTTATGCCAAATTCATTTCCCAGATTTAATAGCTCATCCCATAGTGCAGGCCCTTTTTTCCATGGTAAAAACACTTCATACCCGTCTTCGCCTGTGTAGCCTGTTCTTGCAATGATTGATTCTGTACCATTCCAATTTATCTTATCAAAACGAAATCTCTTTATAGAAGAAATTTCTTGTCCCATAAGTTTTGTAAGTAAGCTTGCTGCATCTGGGCCTTGTATTGCGATTTGAGAATACTCGATGCTTGCATTAATAACTTCGCTCTCAAATTTAAATTCATCTTTTATCTGTAAAATCCAATTATAATCTTTTTCAGTATTAGCAGCATTTACGCAGATAAAAAAATGCTCATCTGAAAATTTGTAAGAAATAACATCATCGACTGCTCCGCCATTATGATTACACATAACCGAGTATTGAGCCTGATTATCTACAATCTTATTAATGTTATTAGAAGTAAGTCTTTGGCAGAACTCTTTTGCATCAGAACCTTTAATCTCGACCTCACCCATGTGGCTCACATCGAATATTCCAACTGATGATCTCACTGCCAGATGCTCCTGCTTTAATCCCTCATACTGCACCGGCATCTGCCAGCCAGCAAATTCTACAATTCTCCCGCCGCTTTTCTTGTGATTATCATATAGAGCAGTTTTTTTCATGGTTTCCTATTTTAATACAATACTACAATTCTCAGATCATAATTGATGTTATAATCAATTTCAAAAAAATGGACACAAAAACCAGAATTAATCAGATTTACTCCGCATTAAATGAACGTTATGGCCCGCAAAACTGGTGGCCTGCTGAGACAGAGCTTGAATGTATAATCGGAGCTATACTTACACAAAATACAACATGGAAAAATGTTGAAAAAGCAATCGGCAATTTAAAACAACATGAATTGATATCGATAGAAAAGCTAACTTGCATCCAGGCTGAACAGTTAGCTCAGTTGATAAGGTCATCTGGATACTACAATCAAAAAGCTATCAAGATTAAATCTTTTATATCGTTTATAAATGATAATTACTCTGGAAATCTGGGTGATATGTTTTCAGAGCAATTATATGATCTTAGGCAAAAACTGCTGAGCATAAAAGGCATAGGACCCGAGACTGCCGACAGTATAATCCTTTACGCAGCCAAAAAACCAATCTTTGTTATTGATGCTTATACCCACAGAATTCTAAGCCGCCACGGTTTAGTGCCGGAATATACGAGCTATACAGAAATGCAGGAATTATTTATGAATTCACTACCGGATGATCACCAGTTATTCAATGAATACCATGCACTATTAGTCAAAGCAGCAAAAGAGCACTGTAAAAAAAAGTCACCCATATGCAGAGGATGTCCGCTTGAGTTTGATCCGCATGAGGTATGAATTCAATTGTCTTAGTTAATGACTTTTCATTTTACGCCTTCATCTTATACCCAGTTCTAAAAATCCACGAGATACCAATAAGACAGAGTATTAAAAATACAAAGGTCATCCCCAGGCTTACAAATATATTTACATCAGCAATGCCGTAAAAGCTCCATCTGAATCCGCTTACTAGATAAACCACGGGGTTAAACAGAGTAATCTTCTGCCAGATTGGAGGGAGCATGTTTATTGAATAAAAACTTCCACCAAGAAAAGTTAGCGGGGTCACTACAAGCATTGGGACGATCTGCAGTTTTTCAAAGCCGTCTGCCCAGATACCGATTATAAAACCAAAAAGGCTGAAGGTAACAGCTGTAAGCACAAGAAAACAAAACATATAGAATGGGTGTTCTATTTCATAGGGTACAAAAAGGCGTGCGGTTGCTAAGATCAGGAGTCCTAAAATTATTGATTTTGTAGCGGCTGCTCCCACATAACCAATCACAATCTCTACAGCCGATATTGGCGCAGATAATACTTCATAAATAGTCCCCGCAAACTTCGGCATATATATCCCAAAAGATGCGTTCGAAATACTCTCGCTAAGAAGTGATAGCATTATTAGGCCGGGAATTATAAATGCTCCATAGGTTACTCCCTCTATATCTCCCATCCTTGATCCAATAGCTGCTCCAAAGACTACAAAATAAAGAGAAGTAGAAAGAATAGGAGAAAAGATACTCTGCATGAGAGTTCTCCATGCTCTTGCCATTTCAAATTTATATATTGCCTTTATTGCATATATGTTCATTGCTTCTTATTAACCAAACTCACAAATATTTCTTCAAGAGAGCTCTCAGAGGAATTTAGATCCTTAAAGTCTATACCATGCTCATTTAGCAGTCTCAGCAGATCAGCAATTCCCGTCTCTTCACTCTGTACATCAAAACTGTATACAAGCTCATAACCGTCGGCAGACAACTCAAGTGAATATCCATTAAGTCCATCAGGAATTTTAGAAAGCGGGTTTTGCAGATAAAGCGTAAGCCGTTTCTTGCCAAGCTTTTCCATAAGAACATTCTTATCTTCTACAATTATTATCTCTCCATTGTTTATCACACCAACGCGGTCAGCCATCTCCTGCGCTTCTTCTATATAGTGCGTTGTAAGTATGATTGTCACCCCGCTTTCCCTGAGCCTGCGAACCATATCCCACATATCTCTCCTTAGCTCAACATCAACCCCCGCTGTAGGTTCATCAAGAAACAATATCTGAGGCTCATGCGAAAGGGCTTTTGCAATTAGCACGCGCCGTTTCATTCCGCCAGAAAGCGCCATAATTTTGGAATCCTTTTTATCCCAGAGCGACAAAGTTTTTAACACTTTTTCAATATGGTCCCGATTTGGAGGTTTTCCAAAGAGTCCCCTGCTGAAATTTACAGACGCCCATACGGTTTCAAACACATCTGTGCTAAGCTCCTGGGGAACAAGCCCGATTTTTGCCCTGGCAGCCCGGAAATCAGAAATTATGTCATGACCATCCACCAGCACCTTTCCGCCGCTTGGATTTACTATGCCGCATATAATACTTATAAGCGTGGTCTTTCCAGCACCGTTTGGCCCAAGCAGGGCAAAAATTTCCTTATTATAAATCTCAAGATTTATGCCCTTGAGCGCATGGAGCCCTGAAGCATATTTTTTCTCGAGATTTTCAATGGATATAATAGTCTGCATGACATTTCTTTAGACGATAAAATTTAATAAAGGGTGTAAGTATATCTATCAATTCATAAGATTCTAATTGCTGCCTAAAAATAGTTTTTCAACCGAGTTTGCTACTTATATTTGAAACAGGCTAAAGATTAAGCATAAATTAATATTAGCTTTAATAAGAGCTTTTCTTGTATATTTGTTTTATAATACCTTATGAGCTACCGTACAATTAAATGGACAATATTTATTGCTTTATTTCTAACAGTTCCTGCAATGCTTTTCCTCGTACAGGCAGTCATGTTTTTCCCCGCTATATTTTTTGCTGCCGGAATTTTATTTCTAATTAAAAAAATCATAATCACCTTAGGGTCACATGATACAATCCCGTTTTTAGTAATATTTGTTATCCATTTTCTCATATATTTTGGAATTTATTATCTTATATCAGTCATAGCTGCAAAGCTCATTTCAAAAATAAAGTCGGCTAATGTTAAGAAGGTAATAGTAGCAACAATTTTAATTGGACTTGTCATAGTAACCCAGCTTTCAGTTTATGGTGGAGGAGGGCACGGCCCCATGGAGTGGGTGACGCTGTCTGAATTTTTGGCTGATTTGAATAAGTCTTATGGCAAGTTTACAGTGGTAGCTGTTTATGGATGCACCGCGGTATTAATAGGTTCTATACTGGTTTTGAAGAGATACAGAAAAATATCAAAATAGAAATCTTCCCTCCGACTATTTAACATGCTACTTGAATAATTCATCATAATATATTATAATTACTACAGAATTAGATAGTAACGAAATGATTTTGAGGAGGTGGATGATGAATCATAGCTTTCCGAATCAAATTAGTACTTCTGGTTTCACCACGGATAACCCGCTGTTTCAGCTGGTTTCAGACTCACCACAGAACAATCTTATGTTTTTCACTCATATGAATGAGGACTGGACAAATGGGTGCGGCAACTT
>JBFFSH010000115.1:0-4251 GCA_041572575.1 Thermodesulfobacteriota bacterium | reverse complement strand
GAATTTGGCATAAAAGAATGCGGTCTTGGATGCAGGGATACTTTGAGACTTGAGATGGGATATCCTCTTTATGGCAATGAGTTAAACGATACCACAAATCCCATTGAATCAGGGCTTGGGTTTTTTGTTAAACATAAAGATGAAGATAATGATTTTGTTGGCAGGAAATCCATACTGGATAAGATTGAAAGTGGTTTAAAACTCAAGCTTGTTGGATTTGAAATGACAGACCGCGGTATTGCAAGGCATGGTTACAATATCATCCATGGTAGCGAGGTTGTGGGGGTTGTTACAAGCGGCACACATTCGCCAAGTCTGGATAAGTCAATCGGAATGGGATTAATTAATTATCATTGTGAAGAAAATAATTTATGTGTTGACATTAGGAATAAATATAGAAAAATTGAAATAGTAGATATTCCATTTTATAAAAAATAAAAATTAAGGGGAATTTACTGTGTTGATACCCGAAGATCTTAAATATACAAGTGAGCATGAATGGGTTAGGGAAGAGAGTGAGCTGGTAGTTGTGGGAATAACCGATTATGCTCAGGAGGCTTTAGGGGAGCTTGTATTTATCGAACTTCCAAGCGAAGGTGATGAGATAAACAAAGGTGATACATTTGGCGCTGTAGAGTCTACTAAATCAGTTTCTGATCTGTTTGCCCCAATCAGTGGAGAGGTTATTGAAATAAATGAAGTTCTTCTTGATTCACCTGAACTCATCAATCAGGATCCATATGGTGAGGGTTGGCTTATAAAAGTAAAACCGTTTGAAGATGCTGATCTTTCAGATTGTCTGGATTTTGAAGATTATACCGATATTGTAGAGCAGGAGCTGGAAAAATAGCAGTTTTCTTAGCATTTGTTCTCTTAAATTTGAATTTAAGATAAAGGTTATTATAATTCCCTTCTTTTAAATAAAATCCCTGTATTTAAATAATATTTCTGATCTGTTATGGACTATCCATTAGATAGCTTTGTACACCGTCATATAGGCCCGGATAGCAAGGATATTAAAGAAATGCTTAGCACTGTGGGCTGCAGTTCACTCGATGAACTAATCGACCAGACAGTTCCTCAAAATATAAGAAGCAATAAACCCCTGAAAATATCTGCTGCAGAGACTGAATTTGATTATCTGAGTAATCTAAGGTCAATATCGCAAAAAAACAAGGTTTATAAATCATATATAGGGCTTGGTTATTACGATACAATAACTCCGGCAGTAATATTAAGAAACATATTTGAAAACCCGGGTTGGTATACACCTTACACTCCATATCAGGCGGAACTTGCACAGGGAAGGCTTGAGGCTTTAATAAACTTTCAGACCATGGTAATCGACTTTACAGGTATGGAGATTGCCAATGCCTCGCTTTTAGACGAAGCAACGGCTGCTGCAGAAGCCATGACAATGGCTGCAAGGTTAAGGGACAGAAAGTCCGAAGAACAAGGGCAGAACAAATTCCTGGTTTCAGATAAGTGTTTCCCGCAGACTATAGATGTTTTAAAGACAAGAGCAGAGCCTCTTGATATAGAGTTAGTTATTTCAGATATAAATCAAGCAGAGCTGAGCGAACAGTATTTTGGAATAATATTACAGTACCCTGATCAGTTTGGGCAGGTAGTAGATTATTCTCAAATCATACAAAATGCCAAAGATTTAGATATTAAGATAATATTTGCTGCCGATCTTCTCAGTCTTACATTACTGAAGGCTCCGGGTGAGATGGGGGCGGATATTGTAGTTGGATCTACACAGAGGTTTGGTGTACCTATGGGGTTTGGCGGGCCGCATGCAGGATATTTTGCCACAAAAGAGGAAAATAAAAGGCACATTCCGGGAAGAATAATCGGAGTATCGGTTGATTCAAACGGCAGGAGCGCATACAGGATGTCTCTTCAAACAAGGGAGCAGCATATAAGAAGAGATAAGGCTACATCCAATATATGCACGGCACAAGCACTTCCCGCAGTCCTTGCCGGTATGTACGCCGTATACCACGGCCCTGATGGTTTAAGAGCAATTGCAAATAAAATTCACAGTCTCACAAGACTGCTAGATAATAATCTTAAAGAATTAGGATTTGTACAGAACAATGAACATTATTTTGATACATTAACAGTCGATTTATCAAACCACCCTGCATCAATTCTAGATGAATTAAAAAAGCAGTGCATAAAAAATAAAATTAACCTCAGATACATAGATGAAAATACTATTGGAATTTCAGTTGATGAGACCAAGAGTGTTAAGGATATTAAAAAACTTATAAACATCTTTTCAAGCTCAATCGGTAAGCAGTCAGATTCTGCTTCTTCAGATGATGATTTGAATAGAGTAAATCCTAAAATTCCTGAGAACCTGCAAAGAAACAGTGCCTACTTAACTCACCCTATATTTAATACTAACCGCTCTGAAACACAGATGATGCGTTATATAAAGAAGCTTGAAAACAGAGACCTATCCCTCAATACATCTATGACCCCGCTTGGCTCATGCACTATGAAGCTAAATGCTGCATCCGAGATGATTCCGGTTACATGGGAAGAATTTTCAGCAATTCATCCATTTGCTCCTGCTGATCAGACAAAAGGGTATGCGCAGATTATTAAAGAACTGCAAAAGGATCTAATAGAGATAACGGGGTTTAAGGGAGTGTCTTTACAGCCAAACTCAGGCGCTCAGGGAGAGTATGCAGGGCTTATGGTAATAAGGGCCTACCATATGGACAGGGGCGAGGAAAATAGGAATATCGTTCTTGTTCCAAGCTCAGCTCATGGTACAAACCCTGCAAGTGCGGTTATGTGCGGTATGAATGTGGTTGTCGTAAAGTGTGATAATGATGGAAATATAGATATAAATGACCTAAAGAAAAAAGCATCTGCTCATAAGAGTGAACTTGCTGCAATAATGATTACCTATCCTTCTACCCATGGAGTGTTTGAAGAGACCATCAAACAGGTCTGCAAGGTTGTGCATAGAAACGGCGGACTTGTTTATATGGATGGGGCGAACATGAATGCTCAGGTTGGACTTACTTATCCGGGTACGTTTGGAGTGGACGTGTGCCATTTAAACCTTCATAAAACATTTAGTATTCCACATGGCGGAGGTGGTCCCGGGATGGGGCCCATATGTGTGGGCAGAAAGCTTCTGAAATATCTTCCGGGTCATGTGTATGCTAGTGTTGGCGGGCCTAAAGCCATAAGTGCAGTAAGCGCTACCCCATGGGGAAGCGGCAGTATACTTTTAATATCTTATGGATATATAAAGATGCTTGGGGCTGCAGGGGCTACTGAGGCTACTAAAATTGCGGTATTAAATGCTAATTATATAAAGTCCAGATTGGGTAATAATTACAAAATATTATATCAGGGTAAAAACGGCAGAGTCGCCCACGAATTAATTATTGACCTTCGTGAGTTTAAAAGATCAACCGATATTGAAGTAGAAGATATAGCAAAGAGGCTTATGGACTATGGATTCCATGCACCTACGGTTTCATGGCCTGTTGCCGGCACCATGATGATAGAACCAACTGAGAGTGAGCCAAAAGAAGAGCTGGATAGGTTTTGTGATGCCCTGATATCAATTTATGAAGAGATAAACGATATAGCTAGGGGTAAGTACGAAAAAGATAATAATGTTCTTAAGAACGCTCCGCATACAGCTGCGTATGTAAGTTCTGATGAGTGGAGCAATTCATATTCCAGAGAGCTTGCAGCATATCCTGAAGCTTATCTGAGGGAAAACAAGTTCTGGCCCCCTGTTGGCAGGATAAATAATCCCTATGGAGATAAAAATCTTGTTTGTACCTGTATTGCTGTAGAGGATTATGAGTAAGGCTTTGATTTTAAGGCTAAATCAAGTTACAGCTTGATTTCTATATAAGCGTTTTCTCTCATAGTAGCAATATATTTTTGTAATTCTTCAGCTACTTTTTTCTTGTAAATTTCCTGTCTTAGCTGTTCTCTATAGGTGTCTACTGAATTACTATCAAGTGTGTTCCTGTTGAGTACTTTTATTATGTGAAAACCTGAAGCCGTTTGAACAGGTCCGGATACCTCCCCAACTTCAGTTATGGCTACTACAGCTTCTAGTTCTGATACAAGCTCACCTTTTTTAAAATAACCCAGTACACCTTCTTTTTCTTTTGAAAATGTATCGTCGGAATATTCAGCTACAAGTTTGCTGAAATCGTTTCCTGATTTTGCAAGCTCTGCTATGCGGCTGGCTTTTTCAAG
>JBFFSH010000114.1:0-4274 GCA_041572575.1 Thermodesulfobacteriota bacterium | reverse complement strand
TTTTACTACTCATAGAAATCTTCCCTCCTTTAATAAAATAGTTTTTTTCTTTTCATCAAACATCTAATTTATTTTCAATAATCATAATGTACATATTCAACAATTATATTCAAATTTTATATAAAAAGCTAGTCTGAATATTATTTGAACAGTTTTTTAAGAGTTATATGCAATTAGCCTTTTATTTTATTTGACTAATCCTTCCCTAACCAACAGATTCAAATCTAAAATTTATTGAAATTACAACACATAAAGAATTATTTGTCAAGCCTATTTAAATCTAATTCTATTTTAATCTGCTGCATCTCAATACCCTTCAAACAAGTTTCAATTACATCACAAATATACTTTAATGTCAAGGCTAAAATCATAAAACCTAATTAATAAACCGGCTCGGATTTATTGGAGTCGCAAACTTCTTTTACTTCATCTTTTACAAGCTCCCCATCCTGCCATATTCTTTCTCTGACTTTATGACAATCAGTGTTGGCATTATAGGCTACAGGAGTTGCCTCGACTCTCTGAAATCCGTCCTTACTTTCATATGCCACGGGTCTTCCCTCAGCAGCAGCTTCTCTTGATGCGCGCTGTGAAACTTCGGTTACCGTACCACCTAGCGCCGCTCCTAGCAGGCCTCCAATCATTGCACCCCGCCACCTGTTATCCTTATCAATAAGAAGCCCTGCAACTGAACCAAGTGCGGCTCCTGCTGCAGCCCCCTCATATGTTCTTTGACTTGAAGGATAAGGATCTATGGGTGCACAGGATGTGATTAGCAAGCTAAAACCGAATAGACCGGCAAGTAATGATAAATACATCTGCCTGCTGTTTTTTTTAATATTCATAATTCAACCTCCCCTGTTTTTAAAACTATAAACCTTATTATATTAAAAAGGTAACAAGTTATTTTAAAAAGAAAACCCCTCTATATTATTAGCAGTTTGATCTCATTAATCAGTTATCCTATTTACAAGTTTATTAAATGCTTTAGCTTATTTGTAAAAATCAATATTAAACAATATAATTCCGAAGTTTTTATTTATACTCTATATATATGCATAAATAATTTTTCTGGAGAATACATTGCAAAAAAATCTTTATTCAAAATCACGCAATATTTTAACTACAATAATTTTTATACTTGCTGTTGCACTTGTATTCTTACTCAATACTTCACTCAAGTTTTCAGCTTCGGGTCATGGCACGCAAACCGAGATTACATCATCAGTATTAAGCTACGTAAACAAATACTATATCGACAAAAGCAAGATTGATCCTGTAAAAATGTTAGAGCAGTCCCTTGCAGAGCTTGAGCAGATTATAGATGAAGTGTTAATTGATTTTAACAATGACTCTAAAAAATTCATTGTTCAGGTCAATGATAATAAAAAGACTTTTGATTACTCAAACGTAAATGATATAAAGGACCTTCCGGATATGCTGGATAATGTTTTGAGTTATGTGGCCATGCACCACAAACCGCAAAACAACACTTTTTTGGAAATAGAATATGCAGTTGTAGATGCATTACTAAAAACACTTGATTCAAACTCGGGAATAATCACTCCTAAAATTTATAAAGAATTTATGATTGAAACCGAAGGCAGTTTTGGCGGACTTGGTATTGTCATAGGTATAAGGGAAGGACAACTTACTGTGATATCTCCCATCGAAGGCACGCCGGCATATCTTGCAGGAGTAAAATCAAAAGACAAGATTGTTCAGATCGAAGACGGTTCTACGGTCAATATGTCTTTACTCGAAGCGGTAAGCAAGCTTAGAGGACCTAAGGGCACAAAAGTAAACATACATGTGATGAGAGACGGGTTTGCAATTCCAAAGAAATTTACCATCAAAAGGGATACGATAAAAATTGAAAGCGTCGATGCATTTTTACTTTCAGACAATATCCTGTATTTAAAGGTAAGGGATTTTCAGAAAAACACGCTTAGCAGCATAAAAGAAAAAGCTAATAAACTTACCAGTGACAACATCAATTCTGTAAACGGTATTATTCTTGATCTGCGTGGAAACCCCGGGGGACTGCTCGATCAATCAAAAAAAATATCAGATCTATTTTTACAAAATGGCAATATTGTTTCCACACAAATAGGAACCGATAAAAACACATACAGCGCCAATGATGAGTATTATGAGTACAGAGGAAAGCTCATAGTCCTTGTTGATTCAGGAAGCGCAAGTGCATCAGAGATTGTAGCGGGAGCTCTTAAGAACAATAACAGGGCGCTTATAGTAGGTGACCAGACATTTGGCAAAGGCTCCGTGCAGCAGGTATTTAGCCTAAAGGATAACGCTGCTCTAAAATTGACCATCGCCAACTACTTAACCCCCGGAGATATATCCATTCAGGATATTGGTATTACTCCGGATATTTTTTTACAACCCGTTAGAGTATCAAAAGATGCTATTGACCTCTTTACAAATGAAAACCAAGACTCTAATAAAGACAATAATATCAATTATTCTCAAAATCCGAAAAAATCCATTAAATTCATTGAAGCCCTGCCTGACCCTGATCAAGAAGAAGACATGGTAGAAGAAGCTCTTAGCAAACAAGAAAAACTAAGCAAGATACAAGAGGATTTTGCAGTTATTTTTTCAAGGAACATTATTAATAACTCCTCAAGTCCACAAACCATTACGCAAGCTGGTTTTATTGAAAGCGAATTAGAGAAATATACAAAACAACAGCAAGACCAAATTACCCTTGAATTAAATGAGCTGGATATAGACTGGACAAATACAGACAAAACTAATAATGAAAATTTGTTTACCGTAACAGTGAGCAAATCGAAAAATAATGTTAATGCCGGAGATATTATCGATATTGGCGTTACAGTCAAAAACACTGGCAGCAAATCAACTGAGAGACTATACGCAGTAACAAAATCCGACAATCCGGTTTTTAATGATAAAGAATATATATTTGGGAAAATCCCTGCCGGAAATTCCAAGACCTGGACAAACAGCTTTGAAGTTCCCAAATGGTCTATTTCGAGAAATGATAAAGTTGAACTGATTTTTAAGTCTAATAATGATGAGCAGATTCTGAGCAAGAATTTTGATGTACAAACGATACAACAACAAAGACCCGCATATGCTTTTAACTATGAACTGATAGACGATGGGAGATTTGAGACTAAAGGAAACAGCAATAGTATAGCGGAAGAGGGAGAGCTTGTTGGTCTTAGATTAAAACTAAAAAATACCGGAAGCGGGGAATCCGAAAAAACTACTGTTCTTCTTAAAAACAATTTGGGAGAAGACCTGTATCTAAAAAAAGGGCGGGCAAAAATTGAAAACTTAAAACCAAATGAGGTGAGGGAAGAGTTATTTCTTTTTTCGGTAAATAACCCGATTAACAACCTGGACGTTGAAATTCAGATATTTGATGATAACTACAGAGAGGGTGTAACAGAAAAGATCAAATTGGATAGTACGGAAACCTCAAATGATAAGATAAAAGAGTTAACAGCCTGGTATAAAGTAAATGCTGATAATGTACCGATATACGGCAGTCCATCTGAAAAAAGCTCTATAGTTGCATATGCATCAAAAGATTCATTATTTAAATCAGATATATCAAATAATGAGTGGGCTAAAGTATCTTTAGATAGTAGTTCAAGGGGATGGATAAATATGAAATTTTTGACTACAACTGATAAGAAGGTTACCGAGGCAAATATTACAATTACCTCTTCATTCCAACAGCCTCCTCAAATAAAGCTGGACCAGCCTCCGCTGTTAATCAAAAATAATGAGATATCTCTAAAAGGTATAGTACAAGATAGTGACGGAGTGAGGCTTATAACTGTTTATCTTGGTGAAGATAAAGTATATTTAAAAAACTTTTATTCGCAATCTGCAGATGTTGATACTAAGATAAGTCTTAAGAGTGGGATAAACTATATTAATATTTTTGCAAAGGATAAATTAGGGCTTATTTCTAAAAAAACTTATATAGTAAGATATGATGCCTGAAATTATCTTATGTGATTTTATTAGTTAATGATAAAAATATTAGCAAGCCGTCTTTTTACAGGACTATTTGTTGTTCTTACAGTAATTTCGATTACGTTTTTTCTATTGAGATCCCTTCCGGGTGGCCCATTTGATACAGAGAAAAAGCTTCCAGCCCAAATACAAATAAATATTGAAAAGAAATATAATCTCGATCAGCCGCTATGGAAACAATACTCCATATACCTTTATAATATATGCAGGGGTGATTTCGGTCCTTCTTACAAATATGT
>JBFFSH010000113.1:0-4401 GCA_041572575.1 Thermodesulfobacteriota bacterium | reverse complement strand
GGAATGCATCCCGGAGCAATGGGCGGCATGATGTAGTCTCTATGAGACAGATATAACACTTGTTAAACAAGTAAGATAATTTATTTAAAATCAAACAGGGCGGGTTACTATTTATTTAAGTAGCCCGCCTTTTTTTATCTATCAACATTACACAATCTTAATTTTTAGTATGGCAGATGTTTGAAGATTTTTATTAATAGTGTAATTTAAATCCAGAATTTTAATAAGGTGTTACAAATGCCATTTTCTACAGAACTAAAAGCTAAAATTACTGATAATGTAAATAGTGCTGAAAACAAGCAGTCTGCTCTTATTCCTGTTCTACACACTGTACAGGATGAGCTTGGACACATTTCAAATGAATCCATGGAAGAGATTGCGGCGATTCTAGAACTATCTCCATCTTGCGTTCAGAATGTGGTTACTTTCTACACTATGTATTTTAATGAACCAAAGGGAAAACATGTTATCTGGCTTTGCAGGACTCTTTCTTGTGCTCTTAGGGGTGCAGAACAAGTGGAGCACTATATTGGGGATAAACTATGTGTTAAGACAGGGGAAACTACTGCCGATGGCAAGATAACTTTTATGGAAGCAGAGTGCCTTGCTGCATGCGGAACAGCTCCTGTGATGCTGGTAGATGAACAGCTTCACGAAAATCTTACAAAAAGTAAAGTTGATTCAATCATTGAAGACTTACAAAAGAGCTAGTTTGTAAATACAATTATACTGCCTGTGTGGGTAAAATTATGGACTTCAAAAAATATAGAAAACAGTGCATAGATATCTTTCATGAAGCCCTGCAGGCGGCAAATCCCTATAAGTGTGTTTCGGATAAACTAAGTATTAAGAATAGTAAACTCAAGATCGATACCAAAAAATATGATCTGGATAATTTTAAGAACATATATGTAATAGCTTTTGGAAAGGCGTCTACAGAGATGGCTCTTGCTGTTGAGCATTCTCTTGGAACCTATATAACTGACGGTATTGTGGTATCAAATCACGATTCACCCCCGGCTTATAAAAAGCTAAAGTACTTAAAATCCAGCCATCCTATTCCTGATGAAAAAAGCATGAAGGCTGCAAAAAAAGCAGTCGAGTTGCTTGAACACAGCACTAAAGATGACCTCGTGATTTTTTTAATATCCGGTGGGGGAAGCTCTATGCTTGCACTTCCTGCCGAGGGACTGTCTCTGCATGAAAAAAGAAACGTAACGGAGATGTTGTTAAAATCGGGAGTAGATACTTATGGACTAAACACGATAAGAAAACATATATCTCAAATAAAAGGCGGTGGACTTCTTAAAAAGGCTCTTCCTTCTCAAGTTGCAACCCTAATATTATCAGATGTAGTAGGTGACAAATTAGACGGGATTGCTTCGGGGCCTACAGTACCTGACGAAACAACGTTTAAAGAGTGCTGGAAGGTGATAGAAGCTCTAAGACTCGAACACCGTATTCCTCCTCAGGTAGTGCTTCATTTAGAAAGGGGTGCTATGGGAGAAATTGCCGATACACTTAAGGCAAAGGATATAGATCAGCAAAAGGTTCAAACAGTAGTTGTTGGAAGCAACTTTAAATCACTTGTTTCTGCAAAAAAACAGGCAAAGAAGCTTGGATATAATTCACTGCTCTTATCCTCACAGATGAACGGAGAGGCAAGGGAAGTTGCAAAAGCGATATCAGCCATAGCATTTGAAATAGAAAAATACGATCTTCCTATAAAAAAACCTGCATGTCTTATTTTTGGTGGTGAAACTACTGTAACTGTAGAAGGCTCTGGTAAGGGGGGAAGAAATACCGAGACCGCACTTTCTTTTTCTATGGAAATACTCGGACACAATATAATAGGTCTTTTTTGCGGCACCGATGGTATTGATGGTCCTACAGATGCTGCAGGGGCAATATGCGATGGTAATACAAGAGCCAGAGCAAGAAAAATGGATGTAAGCGCAAGGGAACATATAACAAATAATGACTCATACCATTTTTTTGATCACCTTGGTGATCTTATTATTACAGGATCAACAGGTACAAATGTTATGGATTTGGGTATTGTCCTAATTCCATAATTTTCTATTTCAAATTTTCACCATTTAATATATATTTTTACGTAACACTGCAAGGGGTTAAATTTAAATCAGTTATTAAGTTATAGACATGGAACTTAGCCGTCCTTTACCACAAAACTTAGAAGCCGAACAGGCTGTACTTGGTGCACTAATAATTGAAGGAAGCCTTATAAACCAGGTTCTGGAAATTTTAACAACAGAGGATTTTTATAAGGACTCACACAAAAAAATTATCTCTGCAATGATAGACCTGGACAGAGACTCAAAACCCATCGACCTTCTCACTGTGTTTGAATTTTTAAAGGCAAAGGGGCAGTTGTTAGAGGATGTGGGAGGAAGTAACTACCTTACATATCTTACCGAAATTGTTCCCACAACTGCAAACATTGGATACTACGCTCAGATTGTTAAAGAAAAGTCTATTTTAAGAAACCTAGTTGTAACGGCATCAGATATTGCAAAAGAAAGCCATGAGGACGGGGTTGATGTAGACGAACTTGTAGACAGGGCCGAGCATTCAATTTTAGAGGTTGGTCAGAACAGAGTTAAACCCAGTTTCTACAATACAAACATGCTAGCCTCCGGTGCATTGGAAATGATCGAAGCGCTAAGTAAGAGAAAAGAGCATCTCACTGGTGTTCCAACTGGATTTGAAAGACTGGATCATATGACCTCGGGGCTGCAGCCCTCTGATCTTATAATTATTGCAGCAAGGCCCGGGCTTGGCAAAACCTCATTTTGTCTAAATCTGGCAAGCCACTCTGCAATCATGAACAAGAAAAATATTGCGTTTTACTCACTGGAAATGACAAAAGAACAGCTCATGCTTAGGATGTTATCCATCCAGGCAAAGGTTAGTTATTCGAGCATAAGAAGCGGATATATCGGAACAAAAGATCTGGAAAAACTTGTAAAGGCGGCTGATGTTTATAGTAAGGCTGGAATATATATTGATGATACTCCGGCTATAAGTTCTTTGGAGCTTAGGGCTAAAGCAAGAAGACTTTCAAAGGATAAGGGGTTGGACCTTATCATAGTTGACTACCTGCAGCTTATGAGAGGAAGCCGGAGGACTGAGACGAGAGAAAGAGAGATTGCTGAAATTTCCGGTTCACTCAAGAGTCTTGCAAAAGAGCTGTCCGTTCCGGTTATTGCGATATCGCAGCTTAGTAGACAGCCTGAATCGAGAACAGACAAGCGTCCTCAGTTATCTGACCTTCGTGAAAGTGGAGCGCTGGAGCAGGATGCGGATCTTGTGATGTTCATTCACAGGGCTGATGCGTACAAGAATAAAAAGGATGAAAAAGACGGTACTGCTGAGTTAATTATTGGAAAACAGAGAAACGGACCAACGGGAAGTATTAAACTTGCATTTTTAGAGAGTCAGGGAATTCCAAGCTTCGAAAATCTGGACGAAGAACATGAGGATGCTTTTTAGTTAAACAAGCATAGGCTTTACTATTTTTTTAGGATCGGATTCTCTCTTATAAAGAGCTTCATCATTCTGCCAGGAGTTAAACTTATCAAATATTTCTTTTAAAACTTTTTTTACAGACGTCCAGTCGCCTTCCCAGTCATAATTTTTAAACTTTCCTGAAAAGAACATTTGTTCAAAAATCTCTCTTTCTTTCTGTAGTCCCTTTTCAGCTATCCACCCGGTACGTACATTAGCATATCCAACACCAAACGCCATGCTCAATGTTCCTCTAAGGCCAAGCCTTTCAGCTGCCTTGGCTGCAAGCTCAATAAAGCTGTATAGGGCTTGAGTTGACCTGTAACCCTTTTTAGAGAAATTTTCACTCATAGCCTTTATGTTTTTAATAAAGTACATGGGGTAAAAAGTTGGTGCGTAAACAGATACTGATTTTGTTGGGCTTAATTTGGGAAGTCTTATAATTACGTCTTCTTCAATTATTCCAACCATAAAGTCTTCTTTGGAAAACTCACCTATATCTCCGCAAAGACTAAGGGATTCTCTAATTTTGTTCCATTCTTTTTCTGCGATTTGTAGAGTTAGATTAAGCTGTTCTTTATCTTTATTCTCTTCGCTTTGTATTAATTGCTCAAGTTCCATTTTGAATTCCTGATTAATGCAAGAGCAATATACATGTGTGAAGTTCTAAATCAATATCTTCAAATATTATCATTTAACTTAATCAATCTTGTTCTGATAGATATAATTCAATATAATAAATTTAGGAGCTCGCATAGAACAGAGCTATAAGTAATGCAGAATCTCCTTTATTTTATTAACTAAATCTACATTTCTGTTATTAAATCTAAATTCCATCTCTTTTAGATACAAAACAAAGTGTTTTCTGTCAAT
>JBFFSH010000112.1:0-4957 GCA_041572575.1 Thermodesulfobacteriota bacterium | reverse complement strand
CCAAGCTCCAGTAGTTGGTTTAAGTCCACTTCAGATGGTGCTTCAGTAAGCGGGCAGAAGGCTTTCTGTGTTTTTGGAAACGCAATTACATCCCTTATAGAGGTGGCCCCCGAAAGCAGCATTATGAGCCTGTCCAGGCCAGCTTCTCATGCCTCTAAGATAATGGCTATCCTCGGGCATGTTGTTCATAATATTTACAACTCTCATGCTTATAAGAGAGAAATCTCCACTATCCAGAGGTATATTAAAATTAGAAATCAGGTTTAACAGTCTGTAAAAAAGCCAGTATGAAACTCTTTTGAAAATGTCCTCTTTTCTTTTTGTTCTTATTGCATATACATCGTCATAGCCTTGTTTGTATTTTTCATATATCTGTTCCAGCAGCTCCGGAGGGTCTTGCAGCTCTCCGTCTATTATCATAACAGCTTCAGTTGCGGAGACATTTGCCAGGCCTGCCGTTAGTGCTAGCTGATGGCCATGATTTCTGGATAAAAAGATTGATTTGCAATCACTATCTTTAAGTGAAATTTCTTCCATTAAAGCTGGAGTGCTATCGTGGCTTTCATCATCTACAGGTACCACCTCTATTTTGAATGGCAACTCTTTTTTAAGAGTGTTTAGTCTTTTTACTAAGAAAGGGAAAGACTCCTCTTCGCTGTATAAAGGTATAACTATTGAAACTGAGGGTAAATTATTCATTTTATTCAACAAGCATATTCAACGTGAAAAATAATATTTATTTTTACTTATAAAGAATATTAATATTAAACTAAATAATATAAAAATAGTTAATCCTGAATAGAAATAATAATCTACGTATTTAATTGTTATTTTTTTGGTATTTGGTGGTATTTTGATAATTAACGGTATATCAGTTTTTTTAACAAATCCCTTATTAGCACCGTCTATTGTTATCTTGTATAGCTCCAGGGGGGCGACACTAACAATTATTTTTCGGGGCTCAATATTTTTAGGGTTAATAATAATTTCATTTACTTTAAATTGAAAGTCAATCTTTTCTGATAAAACTTTTCTGAACACATTAATATCTTCATCATAATAATGAACGAGAGGAAAGGCATGAAGGTTTTTATAAAGACGAGTATCGTTGCCTTTGTAAACCATTTTTAATTGTTTGAATTGACTCAGGTGGTCAGATGATTTTCCATCTTTAGTTATTAAATACCGAACACTCCAATTACTTAAATAATCTAGTAATCGGTTGTCTATTGTACCATTAAAACTACTAGTATGATTATCGCCAAAAGCCAGCCTTGCATTTAGAACAGATCTCAAAGGGTCATAACCCGTAAAGTGAAACTTGTCATACAATGTCGCAAAGTTAAAAGTAAAGTATTTATATAAATCACCTTTTTTGGTATTTTGAAGTCCAAATGTAAAAATTCTTCCCTCATCTTTATCAATATATTTATCAAGATATTCTAAATTGGTCTTTTTTAATCTATATGGTGAAATAGAATTATTAGGCTTATTTATAACCAAATAGCAGTTAAAAACTACTGTTGATATTAAACCAAGATATATGGCTGTATTAATGAAGCTGTTTTTTGCTTTCAGTGTTTTCGACGAAATAAGGGCAATAGTCAAAGTAGAAAAGAAAAGGAAAAAGAAAAAATATTTAAAAGGCCATCTAAATAGATTGAAAAAAGGGACTTCATAAAAAACGTATTGAAATTTAGTTGAAAACATTAAAGAGATTAGACTGAGAATTAATAATGCAATAATCTTTTTGTTGGATCTGTTGATTTTTTTGATGATTAAAAATAGTAAGAACAAGTTCACTATTCCAATAAAGAAAATTTCGGAACTAGCACCAAATACGACATTGTTTGTAAATATATAGAACTGAGTTTTTAGAAAAATGGATATATCTAAAGCATGATTAATGAAATCTTGAAAAGGAAGTATGGATGATCTATAGAACGATTCCTGCTGCTGATATAACATCGGTAAAATAAGAGGAGCGGATAAACAAAAAAACGAAATTTTGGAAAAAACATATGATTTGATAAGATTAATAGAATAGTTATCAGAATTAATTAATATGTTTTTAACAAATTTCTTAAAATCATGAAAAGATATTTTGCTTTGTGATAATTGATATATTAATAAATAAAGAAACTCGAAAAATAGTAAAAGAAGTACATACTGGATATATCCTTGATAAAGAAATAATGCTTGCACAGCTCCTAACAGAAATGCATTTTTATAGCTAGGAATTTTAACAATTTTATCGAATAACAGGAAACATAATGGTAAAAATGCTGTAACATAACTTACAAAAACCCAGGATTTTGATGTAATTGTGAAAAATGGATATGTTATCCATATCAAACTAAAAAGGAATGATAATATAGCTTTAATTTTTAAACGCTTTAGCAGGAAAAACATAGCTACGGCAGAACATGAAAAATGTATGAATACTAGAATATCGATTGTTGAATAATGGGTGCCTGTTATTAGTTTTGAAAGAAAGACTGCCAAATAAATTGGTGGATACAAAACCCCGGTTTGCCCCTGGGAAAAATATGTATGTCCTAAATATTGATGAAAATTGATAAAAGGAATTGAGAAGTTGTTTATTACTGAATTCCAATTATAATCATAAAAAGGTAAAAATGCTGTTGCATTGTCATCGCATAAAAAGAAATTTGGTATGAGTTTTTCGAGAAATAAAACGTATGACAACACAAATAGTATTAAACATATTACAATTATTATATTTTGTTTTTTCTTTGTTAGAATAAAATAATTCATTTTGTTGTTTTTCTTACAGAATATACATAGGTTAATTCACTATTATACGTTACCCCGTACTTCACTTTCCCTAATTTCTTCAAGATCATATAGTCTAGAAATTTATTGTATATAAAACTTGCGTTAGGTTTTATATGCAATCAAAGATATTGCATACACAATAACTTTGATTTGAATAAATTTATGATTATGTGGTTAAACAGTATCTTTCTTCTTTTTAACGCCTATCCCAAGCTCAAGCAGCTGGCTCAGGTCAACCTCCGATGGGGCTTCAGTAAGCGGGCAGAAGGCTTTCTGTGTTTTTGGAAACGCAATTACATCCCTTATAGAGGTGGCCCCTGAAAGCAGCATTATGAGCCTGTCCAGGCCAAGCGCTATGCCGCCATGAGGAGGAGCTCCAAACTCAAGCGCTTCGAGCAGAAACTTAAACCTACTGTTTGCTTCTTGCTCATCCATGCCGATTGCTCTGAAAATCTTTTGTTGTATATCTTTTCTGTGAATCCTTATGCTTCCTCCGCCTATTTCTATTCCGTTTAGAACTATATCGTATGCTCTTGATTTTACTTTTAGCGGTTCTGTCTCCAAAAGGTCCAGATCTTTAGCATTCGGTGAAGTAAAAGGATGGTGCAGGGCTACATATCTTTTTTCTTTTTCATCATAATCGAAAAGAGGAAAGTCGGTAACCCAAAGAAAGTTAAATTTGTCTTCGTCTATCAAATCAAATTTCTTTCCAAGCTCAAGGCGTATGTTTGATAGCACCAGATTTACTATATATGGAGAGTCGGCGCCAAAAAATACTATATCACCGTCTTCCATATTAAGGCTTTCTTTTAGTCCTGCTTTTTCTTCATCACTAAAGAATTTAATTATGGGTGACTGCCACTCATCGCCGGATACTTTAATCCATGCAAGTCCCTTGGCTCCAAGAGAATTTGCATATTCAGTAAGGCCGTCTATATCTTTTCTGGAAAGTTCATCGGCTTTGCCTTTTAGATTAAGCGCCTTTAGAATGCCTCCCTTTTTTATCGCTGTTTTAAATACTTTAAACTCCGAGTCCTTAAAAACATCTGTTATGTCCACAAGCTCAAGCCTAAACCTGGTGTCAGGTCTGTCAGTGCCATATCTGAGCACTGATTGCTCATATGTTATTCTGGCAAAGGGGAGTTCAATATCCTTTCCAAGAGTTTTAGACATTATATCGACTATGAGTCCCTCAATGAGACCTATCACATCGTTTTCATCTACAAACGACATCTCAAGGTCGATCTGAGTAAACTCAGGCTGCCTGTCTGCCCTTAAGTCTTCGTCTCTAAAGCACTTTACGATCTGATAGTATTTATCAAAACCAGATACCATGAGGGTTTGTTTAAGAAGCTGAGGAGACTGGGGTAGGGCATAGAACTCTCCTTCACTCTGTCTGCTTGGCACCAGATAGTCCCTTGCCCCTTCCGGGGTGGACTTTGTAAGAAACGGGGTTTCTACTTCTACAAACCCACCAGCATCCAGATAATTTCTTGTTGTGCTCACAACCTTGTGTCTGAACATGAGGTTGTTTTTCATCTCGTTTCTTCTGAGGTCAAGATACCTGTACTTCATTCGTATAAGTTCATCAACCTGTACCTCGTCTTCAATCTGGAAGGGAAGGACTTCTGACCTGTTTATTATCTTCGTCTCATCAACAAATATTTCGATTTCACCGGTGGGTAAGTTGGGATTTATGGTTTCTGGGGTTCTCGGGCGAACCTTGCCTTTTATGGCAATTACCCATTCGTCTCTTATGTGCTCGGCTTTTTCATGAGATTCTTTACTTACATCAGGATTGAATACCACCTGTGAGAGCCCCGTTCTGTCTCTGAGGTCTATAAAAATAACACACCCATGATCTCTGTAAGACTGCACCCATCCCATGAGGATTACCTCTTCTCCGTCGTTTTCCTTCCTCAGCTCTCCACAATAATACGATCTCTTCCAGTTTCCTAATTCTTCTAACATAAAATTATTTGCTCCTTTAAGATACTAATTAAGGCTGAAAATGTTAACCTAATTAACATTGATAGCAAGCATGAATTTAATTAAGAGGATTAATATATATAATGAATGAGAGCAATGATAGTGATAATTTCAGATCGGGCTTCGTAACGATAGTCGGAAGGCCAAATGTGGGTAAGTCTACGTTTAT
>JBFFSH010000111.1:0-5205 GCA_041572575.1 Thermodesulfobacteriota bacterium | reverse complement strand
GCACCGATGTTATGGCTGCTGTAAGAGTAGTCTTCCCGTGGTCTACGTGTCCCACTGTGCCTATGTTTAAGTGTGGTTTGCCTCGCTCAAATTTTTGCTTTGACATCTTACTCCTTACCTCCTGCTTTTGTTTAAAATTTAAACAGCCTTTGCCTTAAGTTCCTCAGACAACATCTCAGGCAGTACTGCATAGTGTGAGAACTCCATAGTAAACGTTCCCCTTCCCTCTGTTATGGATCTTAGGTTAGTAGCATATCCAAACATTTCAGACAGCGGCACTTCAGATTTTACAGCCTGTAGTGCGCCTCTAAGCTCAGTTCCGCTAACCTTACCCCTTCTCGAACTCAGATCACCAATTACCGTACCCATGTGATCTTCAGGAACAACAACCTCAACACTCATTACCGGCTCAAGTATGTTTCCACCCACTTTTGCCACTGCATCTTTGAGCGCCATGGAAGCGGCTATTTTAAATGCTATTTCAGAAGAATCAACATCATGGTAAGTACCATCGTATAAAGTTACTTTTAAATCGACCATCGGATAGCCTGCTACAATGCCGGTATCAATGGCTTCAAGAAGTCCTTTTTCTACAGCAGGGATATATTCTTTAGGTATTGCCCCGCCTTTAATTTCATCTACAAATATAAATCCGGTTCCTCTTTCCTGAGGATCAACTTTGATTTTAACATGACCATACTGACCTCTACCACCGGACTGCCTTACAAATTTATGTTCAACATCGGCGCTTGCTTTAATTGTTTCCTTATAAGCTACCTGAGGCTTACCTATGTTAGCATCAACATTAAATTCTCTTTTGAGTCTGTCTACAATAATTTCCAAGTGAAGCTCGCCCATCCCCGAAATAATAGTCTGCCCTGTTTCATCGTCATATCTTACTTTAAATGAAGGGTCTTCTGCTGCAAGCTTGCTGAGCGAGAGTCCGAGTCTTTCCTGATCTGATTTGGTCTTTGGCTCAATTGCAATTGAAATAACGGGCTCCGGGAAGTTAAGGCTTTCTAAAATAATTCTGCTTTTGTCATCACAAAGGGTATCACCGGTAACAGAACTTTTAAGCCCTACTGCAGCTGCAATATCACCAGCTACCACCTCGGCGACCTCTTCTCTTTTATTTGCATGCATTCTAAGAAGCCTTCCGATTCTCTCTCTGGTGCTACTAGATGAATTGTATACCGTACTTCCGGATGAAAGCTTTCCGGAATACACTCTTATATAAGTTAGCTGGCCCACATAAGGGTCTGTCATAATTTTAAATGCAAGTGCTGAAAAATCAGCATTCGGATCGGCTGGTCTTGTATCCTCTTCACCCGTATCAGAATTTATCCCCTTCACAGGCGGCACGTCCAGAGGGCATGGCAGGTATTCTACAATAGCATCCAGCAGTAACTGCACACCCTTATTTTTAAAAGCGCTTCCTGCAAATACAGGGACAATCTGAAGGTCTATAGTACCTTTTCTAAGCGCTGCCTTTATCGATTCTTTTGATATTTCTCCACCCTCAAGATATTTTTCCATAATTCCTTCATCAACGTCCGAGAGGGCTTCAAATAACTGCTCTTTTCCTTTTTCTGCAAGCTCTGTGTACTCATCTGGTATATCTACAAGCTTGTACTCAGAACCAAGGGTTTCATCATCCCAAACCGCATATTTCATCTCTATTAAATCAATTATTCCCGCTACCAGGTCATTCTCTACAATGGGTATATGAACATAAACGGGGTTAGCACTTAGCCTCTCCCTTATCTGATCTACCACTTTAAAGAAATCAGCGCCTACTTTGTCCATCTTGTTAATAAACGCTATTCGGGGAACATGATATCTGTCGGCCTGTCTCCAGACAGTCTCTGATTGAGGCTCTACTCCTCCAACGCTGTCAAAAACAACAACAGCCCCATCGAGCACTTTTAGCGACCTTTCCACTTCAATAGTAAAATCTACGTGACCAGGAGTATCAATAATATTTATAGTATGATCTTTCCAAAAACATGTAGTAGTAGCAGAGGTAATCGTAATACCTCTTTCACGCTCCTGCTCCATCCAGTCCATAGTTGCAGTACCTTCATGTACTTCACCAATTTTATATGTAAGTCCTGTGTAAAAGAGGATTCTCTCAGTTGTTGTAGTCTTACCAGCATCAATGTGAGCTACAATTCCAATATTTCTAAGTTTTTTCATATCATTACTCATATCAGTTAACCACTATTACCATCTGTAATGCGCAAATGCTCTGTTTGCCTCTGCCATCTTGCTGGTATCCTCTTTTTTCTTTATTGCACCACCCTTGTTTTGAGCAGCATCCATGATCTCTCCTGCCAGCTTGTCTATCATTGAGTTAGCATTTCTGCTCCTTGAAGCTGCGACAAGCCACCTGATTGCAAGTGTCTGCCTTCTAAAGGGGTTTACTTCCATAGGCACCTGATATGTGGCACCTCCAACCCTTCTGGACCTAACCTCTACAAGAGGCTTTACATTGTCCATAGCCTGTTCAAACACATCCAAAGGCTCTTTTTTTAGTTTTTCTCCTGCAATATCAAGCGCCCCGTAAAATATATGCTCAGCCTTGCTCTTTTTGCCATCTTGCATGAGCGAATTTATAAATTTGGTAACGGCTACATTGCCGTACCGTGAATCGGGCGTTACTCTTCTTTTAGTTACTGAACCTTTTCTTGGCATATTATTAAACCCTTAATTACTTATTTTGGCTTCTTCGATCCATATTTGGATCTGCTTTTCCTTCTGTTCTCTACCCCTGTGGTGTCTAAGGTACCTCTTACAATATGATATCTTACTCCGGGCAAATCCTTTACCCTGCCTCCTCTTACCAGCACTACTGAGTGCTCCTGAAGCATATGCCCTTCACCAGGAATGTATCCTGTAATTTCTATACCATTTGTAAGCCTTATCCTGGCTACTTTTCTCAGTGCAGAGTTAGGTTTTTTAGGTGTAGTGGTATAAACCCTCACACATACCCCTCTTTTCTGAGGACTGTTTTGAAGTGCAGGAGCTTTGCTCTTCTTTTTAATCTGCTCTCTACCTTCTCTAACTAATTGACTAATTGTCGGCATATATTGTCTCCGAAATGTAAGTTAATCAGAAATTAAGTCATAAAATAAGGGGGAAGTCAAGATATTAATGAACTTTTTTTTAAAAAAATCTGTCAATAAATAAATATCTCATTGTACTTTGAGAAATATCCCCAATCACTATAGATACTTAATCGCTTTTTTCCCAATATCTGTTCTACAAAAAAGGTTTGCACTATCTATCATTTTTATAGTATCATAAGCCTTGTTTATGGCAGGCATGAGTTCATTATCTAAAGAAGTTATTCCCAAAACTCTTCCACCACTTGTAACAACTTTATTGTTGCTAAACTTAGTTCCTGCATGAAAGATATATATATCATCCTTATCCTTTAAATCTTCAAGACCACCAATCTCATAACCCTTTTCATAACTTCCGGGATAACCATTTGAGGCCATGACTACACATACGGAATATCCGGTTTTCCATTCCAGCTTTTTTTGACCAAGCTTTGATGACGCTATCGAATTGAATATCGGCACTATATCGCTTTTCAATCTGAATAGCAGCGGCTGAGCTTCGGGATCTCCAAAACGGCAGTTATATTCTAAAACCTTAAATTTTTGATCCTCAATCATAAGTCCGATGTACAGGATCCCTTTGTATGTCCTACCCTCTGATTCCATGGCATTAATAGTTGGTACAACAACAGTATCTATAATTTTTTTTCTAAGCGTTTCATTTACAATTGGTGCAGGACTGTATGCACCCATTCCCCCGGTGTTTGGCCCTTTATCCCCATCATATACGGCTTTATGATCCTGGGAAGACTGAAGCTCCACAAAATCCTTACCATCGGTGAAAACGAAAAAAGATGCCTCTTCTCCGGTTAGAAATTCTTCAATTACTACTTCACTACCGGCTGTACCAAATATCTTATCTTTCATAATGGAATTAAGAGCTTTTTCACCCTCTGATACGGTGTTACAAATTACTACCCCTTTTCCTGCAGCAAGACCGTCTGCCTTTACAACAAAGGGTGTATCTATTTTCTTTATCCACGATATTGCATCATTTAGGTCAGTGAAGGTTTGGTAGGAAGCTGTTGGAATATTATATTTTTTCATAAGATTTTTTGAAAAGGCCTTACTTCCTTCAAGCTCGGCAGCCGCTTTTGACGGACCGAATATTTTGAGTCCTTCATTTTCAAAAACATCCACTATACCCTCTGATAAAGGCTGCTCGGGGCCTACTATTGTGAGATCAATACCATGTTCTTTTACAAATGCCGTAAGGGAATCAAAATCAGATACAGAAATATCTACACATTCCGCCTCCTTTGATATACCTGCATTTCCAGGTGCGCAATACAGTTTCTTTACAAGCGGGCTTTGTTTTATCTTCCAGCAAAGAGCATGCTCCCTGCCGCCGCTTCCAATTACCAGTACTTTCATTTTGAATACCTCTTAAATAATATTAGAATTGCTACTATTAATACATGAATCTTTTACGAGGATGGAATATAAATCAAAAACTCATACAAATCTATTCCACAGTAACCACTTTTGCAAGATTTCTGGGCTGATCTATATCGGTACCCTTGATCCTTGCAATATGATAAGCAAAGAGCTGCAGGGGAATAATCGATGCAATAGGTGAAACATTGTAATCACACTCAGGTATTTCTATCAGATCATCTATATATTCTCGATACTCATCTGCGCCATTTTCTGTAGTAAGAAAGATTACAAGTCCGTTTCTGGCCTTTATCTCTCTTAGGTTTCCAATTATTTTTTGAAAATTAATCCCATTATTTGGTGCAATGAAAACTACCGGTACGTTCTCATCCACAAGCGCTATCGGGCCATGTTTCATTTCTCCAGCTGCATAGCCCTCTGCATGGATATATGAAATCTCTTTTAGTTTAAGAGCTCCTTCTAAAGCTATAGGATAATTAAGACCTCTTCCTAGGAAAATGAAGTTGGCGTAGTTATTATATTTTTGGGCAAGTTCTTTTATCTTATCATCGAGTTTTAATATTTTTTCTATAAGAAGAGGAAGGCCAACAAGAAACTTAATGTTAGTGGCCAAATCTTTATCTGATATTTCCTTTTTTGATACTGCCAATATATTTGAGAGCATATAAAACACTATAAGCTG
>JBFFSH010000110.1:0-5258 GCA_041572575.1 Thermodesulfobacteriota bacterium | reverse complement strand
TGTGCCTGACTATGGCAAAGAGTGTACTTTTCCTCAAGAAATTCCAACATTGCAACGGGCCCTATAATATCATAATACTTCTCATATAGAGGCCTTTTAGTACGAGTATCATTATATTGATTTTTAAATTCTTGCTGTAACGCGCTATCTATATTCACCCACTTTTTAAAATCCAATTGCTCTTGTGAATACATCTCATTTTGTGCATCAGTAGGCAACTCTGCAGAATTATCCTGAACCTTTTTTGTACAAGAACTAAAGAACAGGCTAACAAACAAGACTGTAAACAATATTTTCATTTTTTTATATTTCATATCAATTACCACATACAGACTCCAGGGTTATTAACCGGAACTGCTCTAAAACCGAGGAACTTTCTTTGTATTAGTGATGCAGTAGAAAGTTCCGGATCATTCTCTGCGTTTTTTATATTAAACAGTTTACCATTCCTTTCAAATTCAATTTCGATATTTTTAACACCTCTTTCTGATACCTCTGTAATGATATTAGCTAGATGCTTATAAGTTATTGCAAAATAATATTTTTCTTTAACAGACCTATCTCTTGTTTCCTGATATCTTATATAATTTTTAGGCAATAATATTTGTGTTTGTCTTATAGGCCTGGTTACAACAGGTTTAGAAAATTTATCCAAACCTCCCAGACTTGAGCTTTTAATATGAACAACATTGCTTAAGTTATCAAATATCTGAATAGAGGCAGGAATGAAAAAATGATTGGATTTACTATTTTCAGTATTTAGATTACTAAACATGGTAAATACCTGAATATTTTTAACTCCCAAGTATGGGAATAAACCCACTGTGAAAAGAATAATAGGCAGTATTACTAATGCTTTATTAGATGGAATAAATCTTAGATTGTTACTATTACTTTTACCTTTATAGAATCTAATTAAGTAATAAACAAACAAAATAAAAAACACGCAAAATGAGAGCATATAAAACCCCTCTCTGCTGAATAGAAATATTCTTAGATCAGTACCACCCATCATAAATGAAATAAAATTGAGTAATATCAATAAGGCTATAAGCTGGACTCCGTAAATATATTTATTATTCATATTAATTATGATTTTTAATTTTTCTTTTGCCCTATCAATATGCTGTTTTATAGAATAAAAATATTCATCCGGCAGAAACAAAGAATAGAGTGAAAACATGAGAAGAGTAAAACCCGTATGTCTTAACCCTACTCCAAAATGTAAGACAAATCCCAAAAGTATTCCTAAAACCCTGACTCTCTTTATTAATAGACATACTGGAATAGATATTTCTAATAAGAATATAAGATATGGATTTATTTTTAGAAACCATTCGTATGTTGGAAGAATGGGTAATACCTGATTAATCTCAAACAGTTTTAAAGTTGCACAGCTTATTTCATAATCGAAAAATTGAGGATTCAACTTACTTAGAGCTGCCCAGAAATATAAGATTAACACCTCTACTCTTATTACCGGGAATAAATTGTTTATAAATGAATGAATACTAAATCCTTTTTTAGACCTAATATATGATACTAATAGACATATAAAGAATGAGAGTATTATAAATGCAAGGAATACAATATGGTTTGGTGAAAGAGGCAGCCGATCTATAATATCAAGAAATATAAATAGTAAAGCTACTAATATTCTTGGTAGTGAAGAAGGTTTTAATAAAGCTATTACAATCGATATGAAAACAACTGTGTCGAGTATGTATTCATACTCCCATGCCTTTATATCAGGAAAAGACGATACTACCCAGTAAATATCGAACAGATAGGAATAAGCTAGAAAGAAGCTGAATATAGATAATCTTAAATAACTAGTATTCTGATTATTTATTTTTGTTGGATATATCAGGTCATTTTATAAAGGAAAGGTAATGAACTTGCCTTTCCTTTATATATTTAATTTTCATTCGTTCTGCTGAGAACAAATAGAACTTGAAAAACTTGTAAATGTGTAACAAAACTCATATTTCTGGCCCTGTATTCCCGAACCTAAGCTCAAAGTGCCATTAAACTGGTCTCTTTCAGCATCTATTGAAGAGTCACAAATACTTCCGTCACCAGGGTTAATATTGATATTTGGATTATCATCAATTGCATCACATATACATTCTTCTATACCATCTGATTCATTATCTGAATCTGTATCATTTGATCCGTTGGATCTAACTACAATACCTTTCCTGCCCATAGTGCCACAAAAATCCTGAGGACCTAAAACAGATATATCAAGATCAGAACAGTCAATATCTGGATCTGAAAGTGCAGAGCAACCATCTCCTTCTCCAAGATTAACTGGTGAAAGAATGCCTGCTTCTGAGGTAGAAAAGGAAACTATAATCATGCAAAGTACTACAAATACAGAAAATAATATTGTTTTCATATTCCATCTCCTCTATTATGTAATTAAGTAGTTTTATACTTTAGTATTAATAAATCAAATTAATGAGCAATATTTCAATAATTTCTCAAAGATTAGATAAAATAATCTTTATCACATTCCTTATTCTTATAATATTAGGCTCTTACAGGCTAGCTGTATACCATGATGTATATGTGGCTGATATAAAACTTCTTAGAATAAATCCGGACAATACTGTAGTAAATGAAGAAATCGGCAATATTCCTAAACTGTTTGGTTATGGAGATTACAAAGAAAATATTTTCTGGAGAAGTCTTGAAAACTCTATAAACAACAATGTGGAATTAATTTATAGCTCCAGAAATTATGAGCCGGGAACAGAGTTAGTTTTTATTATCAACTATTCATATAACTCTACAAAAGAAGATAAAACAAAAGAGTACAGATACAAAGTAGCAACTAATGGAAAATTACAAAAGTTTGATAACTGAAAAATTTAACAAATTTCTATTTAGTGAGATTAACCTTTTTTATGTAGGAATATTCAGAATACTTCTTGCAATAATAATTCTTATAGTCTTTTTTTATGTAAATGCCTCCTCACAGATACTCTACACAAATTTCTACAAATATTTTGAAATCTATGATACCTATATCATTACAAATGCATATCTATGCCTGGCAGCAATCCCTGTTATTCTTTTTGGCCTGGGTATTAAACCCAGATTATTCGGTTTTATCTCAGTTGTTTTACTCTTCCCATTAATTTTTCAGTATGGATTACATATAAGCAGACAAATGTTACTTGCAACGCTTTTATTCTTTTCTTTTATAAAAAGCGATCAGGTTCTAAGTATCAAAAGCATTCTAAATAAAAATATAAATATTACTTCTCAACCTATATGGCCCGTAAGACTAATACAAATACAGCTATCAGTTTTATACTTAATAAATGCAGCATTTAAATCTACTCCAGAATTTATGAGCGGTGAAGTACTTAAAGGTTTATCAATAATGCTTCCTAATTTCAAGGTCGATCTATCAAGTGGATTTTTAGATCTAGGTTTTATAACTATTCCGGTAGCTATGCTTGGTATAGCTACTGTTGTTTCAGAATACTATCTAGTAGTAGGATTTTGGGTTAAAAAGTTAAGAATATTTACAGCAATATTTGGAATAGTATTTCATATAATATTGAAGCAGGTAGTGGATATTGGTTTTCTGGATTATGTAGCAGTATTCCTTTATTTAGCTTTCCTATTCCCATGGGATAGTAAATATATCAATAAAAACATCTAACTATTTATAGACGTGTCTTAATGCCATAATAGCAGCATGCATCTGATGCTGGGTTACATCTATTCTTAGTAGTGGGTTATTCTTAAAATTCATAATGCCGCCAATGGCATTAATGTTCTTTGGAGGATTATTCAGGAGAAAAAAGTTTTCAGCTTTAATAGGCCCGCCAACCTGCCAGGTTGTAAGCTTATATAAAGCAGTATCTATAGCATATTCCAGGTTAGTAGAAATATTTTTTCTTTTCATATCTCTTGCAATAAGCAGCGCCGGTATCACCCCTTCATACACATAACCCGTATTTGCCTGCCTGTATAAAGTTTTATGAACATTGATCATCCACCATGCAAGCGATACTACATATTTTCTATAAAATTCCGAATCTTTCCACCCTACATCCTGATATTCCCAAAATGCCATACAACTCCACTGAAAAAACCCCTTTGTTTTGGGTGAATCATAATCCTCGACCCACTGATCATATGTATAATGTTTGGCCATGATGATTGCAGATTCTTCTATAACTGGAATCAGTTCTTTATGACCGAGATATTTTGCAGCCTTTATAAAGGCAAGAATAGTTTCGCCGTCTGCGTATGGATCGAATGTGTCTGAACTTTTTTTACTGTTAATATCATAATAGTTTGAGAAATGTTTGCTAGGTAAGCGTATTGACTTAAGATGCCTTAAATAACCGTCAAGATATTTATTAAGTTTATCTTTATAATCTGTGCTTAGTTTTATTTTTCCTTCTTTTTCTAAAATAAAGTAATCAATTATAGCAAGTGATATAAGACCAACTGTATTTGTGTACGATACTACATCCCCGGGATAAGATATAACCAGTGTATCTTTTCTCGCCCCTTCTATAGTATGCTTAAAGAAATATTCCAGACCTTTATCAAGCGCCTTTTTTGTATCATCATCCTGTTCATATCCAAGCATCAAAGCAAGAGCCCAGATAGCCCCAGCCTGCCGTACCTGATTATCTGTTTCTGGCACCTCGCCGGAAACAAAATCAAATTCATAGTTAAAGTTACCCTCGGGTCTTTGATTGTTGATTATGTATTGATTGCCAAGCTTGTATGATTTCTTAAGTACATCTTTTGTAAGCATTTTATCAAACTCAAATTCAGGCCATGGTATTTTATTAAAATAGTCATCCATCCAAAGTTTATATTCTTCAATGCTGAGATTCTTATATTGACTATTTTGTTGCTGTGCAACAGAACCGATAGATGAAAATACTGTTATGATTAGAATAATATGAGCAAACTTTATAATTACTTTATTTAACATTAACCATTTTTCTCCTATTAAATACTGAATAGAAAATATTTACTATATAAGCAGGTATGAATGTTATAGGAAACAGACTAAAAACAAATAAATATGAACTAACAACTCCTGTCATTTGTTTATTATCCAATCCCACTGCATAAATATTTTTATTGTTACTGTTTATCAACTCTATTCTTTTAAACCAATCCAACAACTTACAAATTCTTATAAATCTTAAATCACAAACATTATTTCCATTATAATAAACCTTATTTTGTTTTGACTCCGTATGTATAAACGC
>JBFFSH010000109.1:0-5291 GCA_041572575.1 Thermodesulfobacteriota bacterium | reverse complement strand
TCAAAAATTTAGTGGGGGTGCCTAAATGATTTTTTTAGCCGACATAGCTTTTGCTTTAGAACTAACAGCCTTAATTTTAGGAACGGCTTTATTGATATTTGTAAGCAAAGAAAATTGTTCTTGCAAGCAATTCGGAAAGATCATTGCTTATTTTACTATAGTAGCGTCAATACTGGCAATGCTTTGCACATCATATTATTCAATACGTTACTGGGAAGAAGGTGCCTTTGATTCTACAAGGGTAATGATGCATAAACAAATGGGAAATTAATAAGCCAAGTAGGGTGTGGACTAGATGAATGAGTAATTTTTCGAAGGAGGCCATAAGTTATGGAACATAGTCATGATCATTATTACAAGCCTGAACAGCAGGTGAGATGGTGGAAGAGACCAAGCGGCATGGCAGCGATCTTTTTCTTTGGTGCTGCGGGGTATTTTCTTGTGACGGAGCATTGGGCGCACATAGTGCCGTTTTTGCCCTGGTTGATTATTATTTTGTGTCCGTTAATCCATTTGTTTCATCACGGTGCACATGGAAGTCATGGTGGTCATAGTAGCCGTGACGAGGAGGAGAAATAGTCATGGAACATGGAATGAACAATGCATACGGATTATGGTCGCTCGTAATCTTGAACTCGCTGATTTTCATCATATTTGCCTTCAGTTTTTTCAAGCCACAAACCAAACGGGACTGGCGAAGTTTTAGTGCGTTTTCAGCTTTTGTTGTAGCATTGTTTGTGGAAATGTATGGATTTCCGTTAACCATCTACCTGTTCTCAGGATGGCTTACAAGCAAATACCCAAGTGTGGACTTCTTATCACACGAAAATGGGCACCTGCTGCACACGATTTTCGGATTTAGCGGCAATCCACATTTCGACCCGCTACACATCGCCAGTTTTATTTTTATAGGTCTTGGTTTTTTACTGTTGTCATCAGCATGGAATGTGCTTTATAAGGCGCAGCGTGAAGGAAAACTCGCAGTCACGGGTCTTTATGCGAGAGTGCGGCACCCGCAATATATTGGGTTTGTATCGATCATGTTTGGGTTTCTGCTGCAATGGCCGACTATCATAACAGTCATCATGTTTCCGATTCTGGTAGTTATGTATTTGCGGCTGGCATTAAATGAAGAGCAGGATTGTAGAGAGCGATTCGGTAAGGCTTGGGACGATTATGCAGCCACGGTTCCGGCTTTTATTCCCCGTTTTTCCTCGTCTCAAGTCAGTCATGAAGGAGCGAAGTCATGAAACATGAACACAAGTATTACAAGTATGAAACGGGAGGTAAGTGTATGAATATTATATCTTAAATTCAGGACAGGTTATTGAATTCAAAGGATCGATGAGAAGAAGATTATATGGATTAAGTAGAAGATAGAAAAAATTAGATAGTTACAAAAAAGGAAAAAAATAATATAAGGAGGTCACTTTAATGAAAAGTGCAAAATCATTATTAACAGTATTTGTCTTTACCCTATTTGTTTTTACTTTGGCGCAAGGAGTTTCGGTTAGTGCAGCTGAGCAAGAGGAGTTTATCGATTTAATAGGAACTGCAGAAACTCCCGAGGATCACCTAAAGATAGCTGATTTCTATGATGCCAAGGCGCTGAAAATGGAAAAAGCAGCAAATAGACACAAATCCATGGGCGAATCTTACGAAAAGAGAAGTAAACCTATGATGGGAATGTCGAAGACTTGTGCAAAATTGTCTGAACAATATATGGACTCAGCAAATTCGTATAAAGAAATGGCGAAACACCATAGAGCAATGGCTGGAGGTACTCAAGATCATGATTCACACATGCATGAGCATTAAATATTGCTCTTGTTCTGGATCCTGCAAAAAAATATTCAGAAAAAAAACATATGTAACAACATAAGAACAAATTAAAGTAATAAATCAAAGAGGGATATTTGAACTTACATTCTGAGATAAAAAATATTGATGAGCCTATTAAAATTGTTGGTGCAGGTCCTGCCAGCCTCACCGCGGCTATAAATCTTGCCAACGCTGGTGTTGAAGTAGAAGTGTATGAAAAACAGAAAGATGTTGGCGTACGATTTAATGGTGATTTTCAGGGAATTGAGAACTGGTCCACAAAAATTGATGCCCTTGAATTTTTTAGATCAATAGGTTTGTCAATAAATTTCTTGTGCAAGCCTTTCAATGAATATGAATTCTATGGCCCGAGTTTGAAAAGTTGCAAAATAAAAACATCCAGGCCACTTTTTTACTTGGTAGAACGCGGCGAAAATGAGGTTTCTTTGGACAATGGATTAAAAAATCAGGCAATTGAAGCGGGCGTAAAATTTATATGGAATAAAAAGATTGATAAGATCTCTGGAAAAATGATTGTTGGCACAGGCCCTGCAGCAGCTGATGTAGTTGCAAAAGGAATTGTGTTTCAAACCTCTCATCCCGACACATGCCTGGGGTTTTTAGATAACAGACTTGCTCAGAAAGGCTATGCATATCTTTTAGTCAATCAAGGCAGGGCTACGTTTGCAACAGTTATGTTTGAGGAATTCAAACATATAAATATCTATTTCGATCGTGCTGTTGATACCTTAAATCAGGTTATAAAAATTGATATCCAGGAACAAAAAGAGTTTGGCGGATATGGAAACTTTACTCTAAACCACACTACAGAGAGAAAGAGTAAAGTCCTTTATGTTGGTGAAGCGGCTGGTTTCCAAGACGCATTATGGGGATTTGGTTTAAGGTATGCCGCACTTTCAGGATATCTGGCAGCGCAAAGTATATTGCATAGTAAGTCTTATGAGCAAATGTGCAGTGAAAAAATAATACCGATGATGCAAACATCTTTTGCTAACCGTTGGCTCTTTGCACATCTAAGCAACTTTGGTTTTGAAAAAGCTCTTTCAAGAGTATCTAAGACTAAAGATATTATCGAAAAATTATATAAGCAGTATAACCCATCAGCGTTCAAAAGCTTGGTCTTTTTAGTTGCAAGACAATGGTACCGCTCAAGAGTAATTGATAAGCAATGTCTGCACGAAGATTGTGACTGTATATGGTGCAGACATTGTAAGGAAGATTATCAATATAAGGAGGTGTTATCAAATTGAGTCATCACGATCATTCTAATCATGAACATTCGTCACATAGACATCACGCAAAACATGACCACCATGACCACCATGCTCATATGGTAGCAGACTTCAGGAAACGGTTCTGGGTATCTCTGATCATTACAATACCTATACTTATTCTCTCTCCAATGATTCAAACATTTTTAGGTTTGAGAGAATCCATGCAGTTCACTGGAGACCTGTACGTTCTATTCCTGTTTTCTTCAGTTGTGTTCTTCTATGGTGGGTATCCATTTCTTAAGGGCATATACGATGAACTGAGAGCGTGGAAGCCCGGTATGATGACCCTGATCGCCATCGCAATAACCGTTGCCTACCTTTACAGCAGCGCTGTTGTTTTTGGATTGTCCGGCAAGATATTTTTCTGGGAACTCGCAACACTGATCGATATTATGCTCCTCGGGCATTGGATCGAGATGAAATCGGTAATGGGTGCCTCTAAAGCGCTCGAAGAATTAGCACGACTAATGCCGTCTGATGCGCATAAAGTCATGCAGGACGGAAGTGTCAAGGATGTGCCGTTGAGTGAATTAAATTCAGGGGACAGGGTTCTCGTCAAACCCGGCGAGAAGATTCCCGCTGATGGAGAAGTAATAGAAGGTGAGACGTCCGTCAACGAGTCCATGCTTACCGGCGAATCAGTTCCTGTATCAAAGAAACTGAGTAGTAAGGTTATTGGCGGATCTGTGAATGGCGAAGGCTCTATTACAGTGGAAGTCCAAAAAACCGGGAAAGACTCTTATCTATCACAAGTGGTAGATCTTGTCAGGCAGGCACAAGAAAGCAAATCAAAAACACAAGATTTGGCCAACCGCGCAGCAGTTTGGCTTACTATCGTCGCACTGGCGGGTGGTGCAATAACGATATTTGTATGGCTTGCCATAGCCCATAAGGATTTTGCCTTTGCTCTTGAGAGGACAGTGACAGTGATGGTCATTACCTGCCCTCATGCACTCGGTTTAGCCGTGCCGCTAGTCGTGGCTGTATCTACTGCTATTTCTGCAAGTAATGGCCTGCTGATAAGAGACCGGGCGGCGTTTGAGAGAGCAAGGAACATCCAGGCGATTATCTTTGATAAAACCGGGACATTAACCGAGGGAAAGTTTGGTGTTACTGATACAATTATCTTTGACCAAAGCATTAGCGAAAACCTGCTGCTGAAGTACGCAGCTTCAGTTGAAGCTCACTCCGAACATCCGATTGCAAAAGGAGTGGTGGCATCAATAGACGAAACATTTCCTGTTCAAAATTTCAAGGCGATTATCGGTAAAGGGGCTGAGGGAAACGTGAATGGTAGAAATGTTAAAGTCGTGAGTCCGGGGTATTTGAGAGAACAAGAAATCAACATCAATAGCGAAAGAATCGAGCTACTGTCATCACAGGGTAAGACCGTCGTCTATGTTTTGATCGACGGCGAGTTAAAAGGAGCTTTGGCTCTAGCCGATATCATAAGGACCGAATCCAAACAAGCAATAGGAAGACTTAAAGATATGGGCATTCGATGCATGATGCTCACCGGTGATAATAAACAGGTTGCAAAATGGGTTTCTGAACAAATAGGACTCGATGAGTATTTTGCCGAAGTACTTCCTGATCAGAAGTCATCGAAAATTAAGGAAGTACAGTCCCGGGGACTAATAGTGGCCATGACGGGTGATGGTGTAAACGACGCTCCAGCGCTTGCTCAGGCAGATGTTGGTATTGCGATTGGGGCAGGTACAGATGTAGCCGTAGAAACGGCTGATATCATATTGGTAAGAAGTAATCCCATAGATGCTGTAGCCATAATCGGTCTTGCAAAAGCAACATACAGGAAGATGATACAGAACCTGATTTGGGCGACCGGCTATAACGTGATTGCTATTCCGCTTGCAGCGGGCGTGCTCTATCCCAAAATACTTCTTGGTCCTGCTATGGCCGCTGTGTTTATGTCTCTGAGCACAATAATAGTAGCGATAAATGCCAAATTTTTGAAAGTTGAAAAGTGAATATTCTGAGTAAAAGGGCACAATGATACAAACTCTACAAATAGTAACTGTCATGTTTTTATGGGCGATATGCTTTCCCTTAATCACTATGGGACTCCCGTTTGCGCCGCATATGACTTTTGCTGCTATCCGCGCTTTTATCGCCGGTGCGACTTTGTTGATCATAGCATTGATTATGCGCCGGACT
>JBFFSH010000108.1:0-5484 GCA_041572575.1 Thermodesulfobacteriota bacterium | reverse complement strand
CTTGCATCATCAAGTGAAAGAAACCAATGAGTGTTCAAACACTCATCCCTAAAACTTCCATTGAATGACTCTATATAGGCATTATCAGTGGGTTTTCCCGGTCTTGAGAAGTCAAGCACCACCCCATTCTCATATGCCCACTTATCCAATGCTTTGGATATAAACTCACTGCCGTTATCTACTTGTATCCTCTCAGGAACCCTTCCCATAAAACGTTTTAAAGCTTCCATAACTTCTACCACCTTGTCTGCTTTTATCGAGTGATCGGCATGTATTGCAAGACATTCACGACTAAAATTATCTACTATAGTTAATGCCCTTATCCGTCTGCCATTGAACAGACTATCACACACGAAATCCATAGACCATGTCTGATCTATTTTAGATACAACAGGCCTCATTTCCCGGCAGGCAGCAGATGCCCTTCTCTTAGGACGTTTCCTCCTTAAATTAAGCCCGTCTTCACAGTATATTCTGTATACTTTCTTATGATTAACATGCCAGCCCTCTCGCCTGAGCAATATGTGGATGCGTCTGTAACCGTACCGTACTCTTGCCTCTGCAATCTCAACAATACGCTTTCTAATTGCTCGATCATCCCTTACAGAACGGTAGTAATAAGTACTCCTTCCCATCTTTATTACTCTGCATGCTCTTCTCATCCCCACACGGTAAACCCTATCCACATACTCAGCTAAGTTTCTCTTAACGGCTGGCTTTAGAGCTTTTTTGCTATTACATCCTGAAGCATATGCTTATCCAGGCTTAAATCAGCTACTAGTTTCTTAAGCTGTCTGCTCTCCTCCTCAAGCTGCTTCAGTCACCTTAGCTCACTCACTCCCAGGCCACTGTACTTTTTCTTCCAGTTGTAGTATGTGGCCTCTGCTACTCCCATTTTCCTACATATCTCCGATACTCTTGTCCCTGTCTCGGCCTGCTTTAAAGCAAAGGCTATCTGTTGTTCTGTATATCTTGACTTCCTCATGGCAAAATACCTCCTGATTTATTGCATTATTTTGCCAGATTTCTCTACTTATGGCTGGTGCAGTTTTCAGGGAGAAGGTCATAAAATGCAACTATAAAAAAAGAGCCAGACCACTTCGGGAAGCAGCCTGGCTCAGTATCATGTAAATCCTGGGAGGATTTATTACATGAAGTTTATATTATATCACATTTTTAAATTAAAATCCTCTGTTTTTCTCAATTCTCAACCCACTGCTCAAAGTCTTCTTAAGGTCCTTTTTGCTCTCTATAAAAGTTTTGTATTCATTATGGGTCTAGGCTTATTATAAGCGGGCTTGATAAATACAAGCCCGAATATTTAGAGTCTGCACTGAACAATTATTGATTAACTATAAGCCTCGTTCCCTCTTCGTTCAGTTTCAGCCTGTTTTTGTTCGTATCCCACCAGAACACCCAGGCGCTGTAGTCTTCGAACTTTTCGCCTGTGAATTTGGTTAAAAGCTCTATTAAAGGCAGATGTTCTTCGGCGGTTATAAGCTTTTTATTAATTAGAATGTCGGCAGCGTCCTTGTATCCCCTTTCTTTTTGCAGAGGGTCTTCAAGTTGTGATTTCTTTACCCTCACAGAGCCCTTGTTATGCACATATGCTTTTATAAACTCGCCGGATTGCCGGGACTCCTTTACCCTGTTTTGAGCCATAAAAGACCAGTACTGCCAGCCCTCTAATTCAAACACATATTTAAAATGATTTAAAACTGTGCCCTCGCTCTTTGCCTCCTCATTTACGGCAAGCTTGTTGAGGCTTATGATCCATTCCAAGTAATCAGCATTTTCTTCCCACCAGCTAAAGAAATCTTCGTGGGTTGTGTAGTCAATATTTGTAAGCTCCTTAAAGTGCTCTTTGCGCCTTTCTATAGCCACTTCAGTTTCGATTATTTTATCTGCTAGGTTCGGATTGTCCGAGTCCGGCAGTTCCTCATGCCACTTTTCCACTTGTTGAGAATTTATATGTATAAAGTTTGCCGTTTTAAAGAGATCATATTTCTTTTCACTGAGTGTCTTATCATCCTGAAGCACCGGCTGCTGTGTTTTACTCTCTGCCTGTTCTGCTTCAGATTCGGGCTGTTGGGCAAGGCATGAAACACTCAGCAGTGCAAACACCGCAAGGCTTGTGCAGGCAAATTTAAATTGTTCCATTTTAGAGTTCCTTATAACATCTGCTATAAAATGTATTATATCTTCCGGTATATAATTTTTCGTATCAACATATTACCAAATGGATATTTAATGTCATGTTAGATTTGTATTAGTGAAGAATCTGCACTTCTACAATCTTGATGTGAAACGGGAGAGGCTTTCATTGTTCCGTTTTCTTATTAAAAGAATCGTTGTCAAATAAAACACAATTTAGACCCCATTTATACTTCTATAGTATCTCAACTGTAATTATAAATGGATTGCACATAATACTGAAAATAATATAATCGGATAATTATTATTTAGGAGATCTGAGATGAGAAAATTAATGTTGTAAATATTTGTGTTATAGGCTTTGAGGTTTACTGCCGTGAATGATTCCGGAGCAGGCACGAGGACTCCCCTGTATAGATGGTGGAGAGGTATGCGAGTTCATGGAAGCGCAAGGCTGCGATGGAGATTCCATATTTATCGGTGTTGGAGAGACATGTGAGCCAAATCCGTGTCTTGGTGAAGTGCCAGCTCCCGACCCAGATCCAACGGTAATTGTTTCAACAATGGGACAGTGGGGGATCATCTTTGCCAGTATTGTTCTCGGAGCGATTGGAATAGTAGCCATAATTCGTGAGAAGAATATGGGCAGGTATATGGACGAGTAACACTTTAATATAATAATAATTAAAACTATGCCCCGCTTTCGGAATTATCTGTCAGCGGGGTTTTTTTGTGTCAAAACTATTATGTCATATCGGGAGTAATGGCAAAAGCGCTTAACTGGTACTCGTGGTACAGGCAGGAAATGGAGGTGCCGCAAAGGCTGCTGCAGTATTTGATGATCCTTGCAGAGGACGACTGTATTCTTAATTACCTCGATTCTAACAAGGCCCGCTCGCGCGATGAGTTTATGGCGTGCACATTATATCTATCTAGGTGGGTTTTCAATTGAAGACATAAAGGGGTCTGTTTGTTTTAAGAAAAAGGGAGTGACATTAATACAGATAGATAAATGGATAGAAGGGAACAAAATATATCCCGGTATGGAGTACATTCTCCTGCAAAATTTTTGGGAGAAGAATCGGTTTTACTGTGAGTTTTGCGACGGGAAGCGGTATGACCTTTCCGGTCGCATTACCCCTTACCCCCCCTCATGGCAGTCCTTATACTTGCAGGGAGAGGGGTAGGGTTCAGCTTTGAACCCAATGTTCTTTTCCTGGATGAAAAGAACCAAAAATCACCGGCTTAATAATAATTGCTAAAAATTAATTATTTATCCTAAACCGTACTTGCCAAATTAGTTTTTCAGAGGATTGGTATTCACATATATTAATTACTTTCAATATGGGCCAAACATTTCCTTAACAAAAATGTTTGTTCACCCCTCTGCCCCACACCGCTTCTTAACAGCTAAACAATAAATCTTTTAAACGCAATTCTTATAATGCCGGAACTGCAAAAGCAAAAGATAAAATAAAAACAAACTTCCTACAACTGTTATCTCGAATGTATATGAGAGATCTTTTCTAAGTTATTATCCCATTGTAGGAAGAATAAGATTTCTCGCTCTGCCCGAAATGACACACCATTTGAAAGAATACCTTATACATAATGATATTATTACACTTTTTTATTATGGATGATGCTATCAGATTAAATAATATTATTTTTCTTATAAATACTCTTGTGATAGTGCTGGCTCTGGGACCCCCGTCCGGACAAAAAAAATAAATAGCAGTGTCTTGGCTGTGCTAAATTTAAAGTTATAAAAAAATCTGAATACTGTTGTATAATAGGTCCATGGATAATGAAATAAATAATAAAAATAACAGTAAACAGGTAAAGATTGTTGGCGTGGCAGCGGGGGTTTTAATACTCATACTATTGGCGGTAAGCGTGTTTCAGCGCATGAAAATTAATGAACTAAACAGTCTGTATGATGAGAAAATAGAAAAAATAAGAGACAAGGGCCAAAAGGAAGTGTCGAGGGTATATTACAAGATGGTGGCCCTGCGCTATGATTACAAAAAGCTTGAAGAAAGTGTGAATAAGTATAAGGAAAACCTGCGTAGTCTAGATCCTGAGACTGTAAAGAGCCTAGAGCTGCTGCTGCGGTTACTGAGAGTATAAAGCCAGCAGAACTAGGGCAGATTGATCCGAAACAGTTTGAGAATATGGACCCGCAGGTAGCGATAAAAGAGATGCAAAAGCAGATGGAAGAGCTTGAGCAAACGAACAAAAAGCTTGATGAACTGCTTGCATGGAATGCAGTCGGGGCCAGTATTTCCGATCCCGATAAAATGTTTGGAGTGATACGAATAGAAGACCTGCAGCAAAGAGCGCACAGGCTTGAACTAAAATCTATCGCCTTAGCAGATGGTGAAGAAAAAAAGACATTTGATCTTAAAAATGGTGAGAAGAAAAAAGTCGAAGAGGGCTGGTATGTATATGAGTTTATGCTTGAGTCTAAGGCCGATACGAGAATAGGCGCGCTTGAGATAAACTGTAAAACCGAAAATGAGGCAGAGATTTTGGATGTGGAATTTAAAACTGAGGCAAATGCCAGGAACATGGAGCAGGGGTATGTGTTTGAAAATGCAAAGTGGAACCGCGAGCTTCCAAAAAGAACAGGCTGGACTGCAAGAATAGGCCTTATGAGCCCGCATGATATTAAGTTAAATGTAATCACTAGTACTGACCCAGGAGATATAGAGTGCAGATATTCTGTGGAGCAAAGGCAAGGGGCGGGGTCATAGGCCGGTTAGTATTAAGCAGTCATGGAATATATATACGTTTTATATTCTGAGATTTTAATATGCTTTATTGTGATCGCCGTAAGCGTTTATCTGCTAAAAAGATCGGGCAAGAGCAAAGGGTACCTTATAACCTTTACCACAGTCCTTGTTATAGGACTTGGCATTCTGCTGTATTTGGAAGTTGCTGAAAAAAGGGCAAACGAAGATCTGCAAAAGGCCACCGAGCAATTGCAAAATGAGAGTGAGAAATACACCGAGGAAGTTCAGAAGCTGCAGGAGGAGAACAGGAAGTTAAAAGAGCAGATAAAAGAGGAAAAGCAGTCTGAGAACTTGGATAGATAAACACAGTTTATTTTATATGTCATCTCGAACGCATGTGAGAAATCCTTTTATGTGACTGTCCCAAAGCAGAAGAAAAAGATTTCTCACCTCCGGTTCGAAATGGGCATAATTGCAAAAAATGTGTGCTGAAAATGGGGTTTTAGCCTTTATTTACTATATTATAATGAGAAAAAAGTTAAACAGGTTTAACTATGAACAAAAAACTGTCCCCTTTGCAGTGCACAAAAAGCAG
>JBFFSH010000107.1:0-5538 GCA_041572575.1 Thermodesulfobacteriota bacterium | reverse complement strand
TCTTGACTGCTTTTTGTGCACTGCAAAGGGGACAGTTTTTTGTTCATAGTTAAACCTGTTTAACTTTTTTCTCATTATAATATAGTAAATAAAGGCTAAAACCCCATTTTCAGCACACATTTTTTGCAATTATGCCCATTCAGAGAAGGCCCTGCTATATTACAGACTTTGGAAGAATTAAATCACAAGCCAGATTTGATGGTATTTGACGGTCAGGGCATAGCCCACCCACGCGGTCTTGGCATTGCAAGTTTTATAGGGGTTCTTACGGGAATACCCTCATTTGGTATAGCAAAAAAGAAACTCTTTGGAGATTATACTGAACCCGATGTTAAGGCCGGCAGTGTATCAAATTTATATCACCCTGAAGATAAATCCATAATTGGTTCAGTTGTTAGGACAAAGACTAAGGTCAAACCCGTTTTTGTATCAGTTGGTCATAAAATAAGTTTAGATAAATCGGTTGAGCTTGCCCTAGAATTCACCCGGGGTTATCGACTACCCGAACCTACCCGTCAGGCGCATCTGTTTGTAAATGAAGTGAGAAGGGAGATGCTGGGCAAATAAAAAAGCCTGCCGAGTGCAGCACTGGGCGGGCTTTAGAATTAATTAATTCTATTTGATTATAATGTTTAAGGATTAAGGCCCGTGCAAAGGCCCGATGGAGATGAACTGCCCCCTGCATTTCCGTCACATGTATTTCCCTCGTAGGTATTAGCTGTTCCTGAGGTTTTTTTGCCCGTACTATTATCAATTATCCCTATACCATCGACAGAGCCAGGTTGCGCATTGTCAGATATATTCTGCTCAAAAGTGAGAGATCCTGAATTATTGTCAATTACAAATCCACCTCCGATTGTCATACTCTCAAGTTTGTTACCATCTACAATATTTGCAAATATTGTAGATCTGCTAGAATTTTGATAGACAAAACCTGACCCATCGTTTCCATCGACGCTGTTATTTATAAATTCGCTCCTCACGCACCCATTAATGTTGAATCCATCACCGTCCACGGAGTCTTGAGCATCGTTAGATGAGTTTGCAATGAATGAATCATTAGTGCAGTCACTAATGACAAATCCTGCAAAAGTTGAGCCGGCATTTATTTTGTTTCCTATTACATGATTATTCTTTGTAATATTATGGAAAAGCATTTGATCTGTAGAACCGTCGAGTGCTTCATTTCCGACTATATAACTACTGTCCGTACTTTGAAGATTAATACTCTGCAAATCAGTGAAAGTAAATGTATTTAATAGAATATTGATATTGTCTGAATTGAGCACCTGTATGCCAATATCGAAATTATCAAAATCACATCTCTTTATCTTAACGCCTGAATGACCCAAAATTCTTACGCCAGTACCTGAAGGACCACCGAAATTATCAAAGAGCTGATGCTCCTTGCAGTTAAACACTATATCATCACTTTGTATCTCCATGCATATATCAGTAGTAGCATTAGTTATACATTCCACGTCCTGAGTTAAAACGCACGTTTTAGTAGAGCTATCCCATACACCTATTGTATTGCAGTCTCCACCTGTGGCATCATCCGATATTGTATAGCCTACAAATGCCGGTGGTGGCCCTGCCTGTGCATGCTGAGAAAGAGCCGTAAACATCAATGAAGCAAAAAGTAAAAGTGTAATTAGTTTTATTGTTTTCATATTATTTCTCCTTTTTAATTATATTTTTGCCTCACAAGTCCTATGGTGGGGGTGTTGGATCTACTGAGTTGCAAAGACCCGGGGGATTGGAATTGGCTGTTGAATTGTCGTTACAGTCGTTATCTATGTATGTGTTGGAAGAAGTTGCATGCTGAAAAAAACCGTCATTCGCGTTGTTGTCAGCTACGTTATCTTCAAAAGTGTTATTATCGGAATTGTCATCAATTCTAAAACCAAACTTATTTCCATTGGAAATATTGTATTTGAATATATTTCCCTTCCTGATTCAAATAAATTAAATCCAAATCCTACTCCGCCCGTATGGGATGTTGCAGTATTATATATGAACTCGTTTCTTGCACTGCCAAAAGTAAGTACAAAACCCACGAAAGCTCCTGTGCTTGAATTTGCTATGAGTCTATTGCTTACAGAGCCTTCTAGTAAGCTAAAACCAGTATCAAGTGCCTCCGATCTATTATTTATTATCTCAGTGGTTTTGGTGGCAAAAAATCTAAACCCGCTATCTGTATTTGTATTGTCCGCATGATTATCAATTACTTTAGAGTTAGATACACCATTGAAATTCAGAGCAATGAAATTGCTTGTAAATTCGTTTTTAAATATAAGCAGGTTTGATGATCTGTTTGAAGCACTAATACCAGTATTCCAATCATCAATGGTACATCTTTTCACTACTATGTTTTTATCGTTGTTAATAATAATACCTGTATTACTACCTGTGCCTTGAATCGTATTTCCATTGCAGTCAAGTGTGAGCCCATTATCGCTGAATGTAACGTGAAGGCTTATGTCCTGACCGAGCGTGCATGTTTTTGAGTCAGCATCCCAGCTGTGGGCGCCTGAGTCTGCCGTTGCACAAACACCACCATTAGCATCATCTCTAATTTCAAAAAATGATATGGTACCTGCATGAGACGGCATTGAATAAAGAAATAAAGCGAGAATGAATACTGCAAAAAATCCGAGTGTTTTAGATATTGTTATTTTGTTCAAAGCGGTGAACCTCCCTTAATAGAAATGATTGTAGTAAATTAGAAGATTGATGTCAATTATTTCTTGGTACTTTGGTTCTATCAAAAGATATATCCATACTTAAGCATTAACAAAATACTTGAGTTAAATATTAATGAGTGCTTAAATTGCAGCAATTAACAAAAACGAATGACTGATTCGAAGTAAACGGAACAGGAAACAAGGTAAAGTATAATTATACGGATAATAACGATTTCAGGGTTTTCTTAATAGGTGATGCCTCTACTCAGTGCAAGAAGTACACAGGGGCAGGTAATGGAACAGAATTTTCCAATGTTGACTGTGACTGACAAATAATAAATCAAGAATACATACTGTCCCCGCTCTCAGAATTGTCTGAAAGCGGGGTTTTTTGTATCATACAATTTATCTATAATAAAAGAATAGCAGTGAATCCTGTTCCTTTCAGATTTAAATTTATAAGCCGCTTATCAATCTCTTGAAACTTCGTGTCCTGAAAAATATCGGACGAGTTCTTCAAGATATTCTCTTGATTTTGTGCGCAGCCACTTGTTCATAGATTCCTTGTCGAGAACTGATATATCTACAGACTCTCTTTTGTCGGCATCGGGCACAATAGCGCTTACATATATGCCGGTGCGAAGCGGAGATGATGAATTATAACGTTGCTCGTCTACAGTCAAATCGTTTAGAGTTTTTTTCATATCATGTGCCTCCTTTATAACAAGTCTATGTAATGGTTAATTTACTATATCAAACCAGCCAGCCAGTGACAAATAGTAACGCTAAATTGTATCAAACATTATTTATCTTATGAGTTTATTCCCTGGCAGTTATAATTCTAAACAGCACTCCGCTATTTCTATCACTTCACCTTCTAGACTATAAATCAATCCAATAAATACACCTGTCCTGCTTTTCTGGAATTGATTAGAATAGTGAATAGAATGCTAAATATTCTGGATAGGAACGGGCTCCATTTTGTTTCTGCAATCTTTGAGTATTAAGGAGCGCCATGCAGCACTGCTATGAAAACCAGCTCTTCATCAAGTGCCTTTATGCCGTGCATCTCGCCCTTTTTAAAGACTATTACTGAGTCCTTATCAAGCTCTTGCTCCTTTTTGTCCTCTCCCCAAAAAACACCCTTGCCCCTTATTATTTTAATAAACACTGGCGAAGACGGTGAGTTGTGCTCTTTTATTTCCTGACCGGGAAGAAGTGCAAACCTGAGCAGCCTGTTGTTCTCGTTTACAAAGAGCGGCTCGGCAATCGCATGGTCTTTGTTAAACTTAACATCCTTATCATGGTCGATTATTAACATACTTTTTATTATATAACACAAGCAGAGTTAAAGCTATTTATTCTACACAAACTTTATCCCATATTCGGCAGAAAGCTTTATTACTTCACCCATATCCGTATCGGGCCCTTTGGACAAGAGAGTGAGTTTTGAAAAGAAATCCTCAAAACTGCTTCCCGGGGTTATGAAGACTATCGATTTAGATTCCGAATTGCTGGTATTTTTTATCCCGTGCACAATACCTCTTGGGAGATTTTGAACATCACCTTTAGTGCAGTTTACTACGCTGCCATCAACTGTAATTTCAAGATCACCTTCAATTATACAGAATATCTCATCCTCATTTTCATGCACATGCGCGGGTATTCCCCCGCTTGGTGGTATTAATAAGTGAAACACATAATACGCCCCGCCAGTCTCTGCGCTGCTTACTTTGGTTATAACGGTTGTACCCAGAATATCCATTTCTCTTCCCTCTTATAGTGATCTGATTTCATTATACAAATGATAACATCAAATGTATTGTAAATTAATCAGTAATATTTTGGGTACAAAAAAAGGCAAGCGGTGCCAGGCTTAGCTGTGGACTTGTTAGATACAAGGGCTCACTTGGTCAGTACATAAATTTTGAAACATGCTGATTACTAAGTTTTGGAGGGTTTGTAAATTTCATAAGATCCTTGTCTACTTCAACACCGCTTCGTACAAGCTCGAAAGTGCCCTTTGATAGAGCCATAGTGCGCACCTTGCAGCCCCTGACCGACCGGCTAATCTCCTCATATGAAAGTGAAGAATCTGTTTTATTGAAATCATAAATATATTTCATCTTTGCAGCCCCTTTGTAAAATTGGTATAGACTTACAATAAGCATCAAATAAGCCTTTACAAGGGCATCATTACAATCTGTTTTTTATTGCGGTAATTAAAGGTTAAAAAGGGCACAAAAAAAGGGAAGCGGCACGTTCTGCTTCCCTTGAATTAACAATACTTTAATTAAAAATCTTATTCTTGGTCGAGGCAGAGCTCATCCAATACTTCACAAATTGAAGACTCTTCTGGTACCTCATCCATACCGCACTCTTCTTCGAGGCACTCGACATAAAAGCATTTAACAATTATGTTTCTAAATATCTGACATTCTTTTCTGTCTTCTCCCCTGAGTCCTTCACAATCCGTATCAACAAAAGCATCGGCTTCCATTTCAGCAATGCCCTGACAATCTATTTTACAAATACCTTGTCCGGGTATTCCTGCAACCGTGTTATCGGTAAGTGCCACCAGAAACAGCCCTGCTAAAACAAATACTGCTAAAATTGAAAATAATCTCATATCCATCACCTCCTTCGTTTATTAGTTTGATTATATTACTTTGTAAAATCTTAAGCAAGCGGTTTTTGTTAGGAGGGGTATACTGACCTTGCCCCATATAATAGTACCAGATTATAAGTTAGAATTTTAGGTAATAAACCCTATGAATAGGAGGCAAGGGAAATGCCCAGAAAGCGTTACACACCAGAGCAGATAATAAGATATTTAAGACATGCAGAAGTT
>JBFFSH010000106.1:0-5628 GCA_041572575.1 Thermodesulfobacteriota bacterium | reverse complement strand
GCTTTACATGCCGGCACTTCCAATACAAACATTTGTATTAGCTTGCTTATCTTACTATTTGATAGTTTTGTATTCTTAAGTAACTTCTTTTGCATAGTTTCAGCTTAGTATACTTTGCTGTCCTATGCGAGCTCCTAAAATAATTATTATTGTTAAATTAAAAATGTGTCTTAAATGTTTCTATACTAGAATATCACTATATTTAGTGATTAGGTGTATAATATATTGAGTAATTATTACATTTGATTTGATATTTGAGCGGTTTTAATATTATTCTTAGATTAAGATTGTATTATGATATATTTTTAGGTTAAAAAAAAATATCTTCAAAAACCCTCTAAAATGTGATATTAATCTGTTTGTCTTGATTACAAAGATATTCAGTGGATAAGGGGATAATATATAATTTAATTTAAGGAGTAGGGATGAAATGGCACTAGAAGATAGTGAATTAATAAAAAGGGTGGATACCGAACTCAATATGAAAAATGATATTGAGGATATTTACCAGATGTCTGCCGACATACTTTTAAAACTCGAAAGTATTAATATGGTGATGATATATATTGTCGATCCGTCAAGTGATCAGGCAGTGATAGTTAGTCATAAGAATGTACCTGAAAGCTACCTCACAAGAGCTGGAAGGATTGACAGACCTAGAGGTATTACATGGAAGCTGATACTGGAAAATGACATACTGAATATCAAGAATTCCCAAACTGACGATACTATAGGGCCTGCTGGTAAAGCATTGGGTAAAAAAGGTGTGTATGGAGTTCCTATAGCCCTTAGCGGCGGCTCGAAAGAGGCAAGAGGTGTTATTTGGCTTTGGAGTGATGATGAGATTTCATTTGATAGTGATCAGCACAGATTGGCTCTATATGTTGCTCAGAAGGTAGGTTTAGCAATTACCTGGAGTGAAAAATATGCTGAAAGAAGAGAGGAATGGAAGAATAAGTTCAAGGTCGATACACCATAGTTATTTATAATGTATAGCTAACCATATAGTTTGGACTTGCTTGTCGGTTGAAAATACTCTGTGCTCCCTATTGCATGGAATATTAATATAATCACCTGGTTTCAAATATACTTTTTCCCCATTATTTTTGAATACCAGCTCAGCGCTTCCTTGCAGTAATATCACAAACTCATCTCTATTCTGATTAAACCACTTATTTTTAGGTGACTTAAAACTTTTGGGTGAGACTATTCTTTGTATCTTGATATTTTTATTTGAAATAAGGGTTTCAAATAGTTCTTCAGACAAATTGTGAGGCAGATTTGTATAAATATTTGGTTTGTTCATGACAATATCTGGTAATATTCAGTTTTGAACCCACTCTATGGCTTTCTCTTTATCTTCAAAAGAAAAACATTTTACATCTATATTAGGGAATATTTTATTCACAACAGGAGTCATTTTCTTAATCCAGTTCTTATCAGTAACTACTGCTTTTTTTGAAAAATTACTGAAATGCTTATAGCCCCGTTTTAAATCTTCAAAAAATGCGTCTAAAGATATTCCTCCATAATTTTTTACTTCAACATATATGGAGAGTTTTTCATGGCCCTTAAACTTTCTGTCTATCTCTTTCCATATTGTATCAATATCATCTGAATTTATCTTTCCATCCACTACACATCCTACTACATGACCGGCATCTAATGATTTTAGTTGCAGCATCTGTTACACCTCCTGATAAAATATTAGAATATTTATTTCTATGTGTTTAATTTCTTTGCTCTAGTTCTTATATAATTATTAGTTTTAAATTATCAAGTCAATATAGAAGATAAACATTAATATGATCACAGTATCTAGACTTCATGAGACATATGGAAAAACAGTTGCACTTAGAGGGCTGGATTTTCAAATATCCATCGGTGGAATTGTACTATGTTTGGTTCTAATAGAGAGATTAAGTCGACTCTTCTAAAAACTATTTATCTTTATATTCTGGCTATCTATGCTCTCGGCTTCAAGGACAGATTTTTTCCTGATTTTATGAAACCTGAATTTCTTGCAGTTCTCGCACCAAAGAAGCTTAGTTGGTTCACCTATAGCTTTATATCTGATGTTTCCTGCTTCCCAGTAGTCTTGTTTATATCCACAGTGTCTGCATTGCTGAAGCCACTGTCTGGATCCTTTTTCCAGGGCTCTGAATACTTTTTCTGGCAGTATCCAATGCAGGAAATGGTGCTTGGCATCAGATGGTGATTCTTTTATGAGATTTTGCGTATAAGGCATAAACTTTCTTGAACCAAGAATAATTATAAGCACCATAAATAAGACTATAAATGCTGTGATTGTAAAAAGTGTAATTAAACCGGTAAGAATTAATATTGTGGAAACAAATAATAGCACCCCAAGAACTATAAGGCCATGACCTATATGTTTGGATAACCCCTCAATATCGTATTGTTTTTTAATATTTTCAGAGGAGAGATTATAACCGGCTATGAGGTTATAGCATTTGTAATAATATATTAAAATTCCTAGTATGATGAATATAGCAGATAATGTGAATCCGGTTAATGATATTACTATCTTTTCATACTCAGCTATTTCATAGATAATGCTCATGGTACATAATATTATATACCTTTAATGAGAATCCTGCTTTTGTAAAAACGGCAGTAAATCCGTATGGTGTCCAATCATCTTCCATTTTCCATTTTCTTTTCTGAATGTGTTTGTTGCTCTTATTGATATCTCTACATGATTACCATCAGAATCAACATTTGAACCTTTTTCATAATTTACAACTACGGCAATATCTTTTCCCATGGATATTCTAATATTTTCTGACTTTACTGTACCACCCAGCTTTTGGTCTGCCTGTGCCTGCCATTCAGAAAGTACTTCTTTCCATCCTGATTTAATACCACCTGTAGGTGGCAAATATGTAACATCATCTGAATGAGACCATGCCTCTTTCATAGGCTCAACATTTCCCTTAAACATTTCATTTAGGGCAACGTAAAACTTTGAATTTGCCTTTATAACTGCATTATCATCTTGTTCTGCATTTAATGACCCTAATGATGTAAACATAATCAGTAAGTATATGGAAATCATATATTTTAGTATTTTCATTTTTAGAGCACTCCTTGTTATCTGATGTAATGTGAATAATTTAATGAATTATATAATCATTTGCAATGTATTTATTGAATGTATACTTTAGACAGTGTAGTAATTTAAAATATTATAAAGAATAAAATAGGAGAAAATATGAAATCTATAAATATATTATTAACTATATTATTTCTAACTTTATTTTCAGCAAATATTTCTGTTGCTAATAGCGCAGCCGAGATTAATGCTAAAGCCGAGTTGTCATTAAAGCATTTATATAACAACTCGCCAGGTGCAAAAACACTTGCTAATGATGCAAAAGCAATATTAGTCTTTTCAGAAATAGTAAAGGCAGGCCTGATAGTAGGAGGGCAACTGGGTGATGGAGTTCTTCTTAAAAACGGAGAACCTACAGCATATTACAGATCAGTTGCGGCATCGTACGGACTGCAGGCTGGTGTACAGAAATTCGGTTATGCGCTATTCTTTATGGATAATGACTCATTGGATTACCTCGAAAAGAGCAAAGGATGGGAGATTGGTTCAGGGCCGAGTGTGGTTGTAGTAGATGAAGGATTTGGCAAAAAGCTAAGCTCAACAACACTAAAAAAAGGAGTCTATGCCTATATATTTGACCAAAAAGGTCTTATGGCAGGTATAGGAATAGAAGGCTCTAAGATCACAAAAATTACACCGGATAATTGATTATATTATTACCTTCCTACCTGTAAAGGAATCCTCTATAGCATCCCCGGTGTCAGTTGAAACATCAAGCGGGTCTTCATCGTCTTCGAAAAACCTCAGTTGAAAACTGCCCTCTGTTTCTTCACAGTTTTCACCCTTAAACTCAATCTCTATATCAATGCGTGCAGTATTTGCAAAATTTCCATCGTCATCAAATGAGAAATCTATCATTAATATTTCGGCAGTATTGATTCCGGTACTCCTCCAGGTTCCTAACTGACCCGTAAAGTTAAAAACCTGTTCAGTAGAGCTCTGTCCGTTAAATGTGCCATCATCAGACAAGTTCCATATGCTCTTGGTTCCGCTTCCTTCTTCATTTAGATAAGTACCTACAAAACATTCAGGGAACTCGGATGCCACAGTATCATTATTACAGGAAATATATAAAGTCAGAAAACATAGTAGGGCTATAGCTGTTAAGAAAGAGTTATTAAAAATCATTATGATTCCTCCGGTAATTTTTTTATAACTAAGATAAGCTTTAAAATCAGATTGTTCAATCTAATAAAAATCTGATCAGTCATTATTTTCTAAATCTATTTTAACAGATAAGAACTTCATCATATCTTTTAATGTTAAGATTCCCGCAAGATTACCATTATCTAAAACCATGAGTCTGCTGTTGCCGGTAATATTCATGAGGGTAAGGGCATTAATTGCTTCAGTGTTTATGTCAATTGTGTTTTCGGGGCTGCAAATATTTGTAATCTCTTTTACCCTGATTCTGTCCCAATTTTCTTTTGGAATATTCTTTACGTCGCGTGTAGTTACACACCCAAGAAGTTTAGAATTGTCTGACACCGGAAACATTTTATAATGATAATAATAGAAATAGTTTTCGACTAAATCATGAATAGAGATCGATGAAGGTACGGTTATAGGGTCTTGTTTCATGAAACGTTTTACCTTTTCACCTTCAAAAGCGTTACGTAGTGTAAGATGTTGATAAGATATGCTTGAAGCGTTTCTTAAAAACATGCCGATAAGTGCCCACCAAAGACCTCCAATAAAGTTTCCGGTAATTATGGCTAGAATACCAAGTATGATGAAAAAAGTACCTATTGCCGTACCTATTTGTGAAGCGACTTTGGTTGCCCATTTAATATTGTTCTTCCAGTACCAGAGGGCAGAACGAAGCACCCTGCCACCATCCAGCGGAAATCCGGGCAGTAAGTTAAAGACGGCTAAAATTGTATTTATAAAAGCCAGATAACTAAGTACCGCTGATACAGGCTCAGGATAACCTGTTGCTATGGAGTATAAAGAGATAAGGTAAAAAAACCCAGCCAGGATAATGCTCGATATGGGCCCGGCAATAGCCATCAGGAATTCTGACTTTGCACTTGGAGGTTCTTCTTCCATATGAGCAACTCCTCCAAAAATAAACAGGGTGATACCTTTCATAGGGATTCCATATTTTCTGGCTACTACGGAATGGCTTAACTCATGGAATATGATAGAGAAAAACAGTCCGATAGCACCACAAATTCCCATATACCAATAAGTTGCTGCTGTGAAATCTTTATAATAATGAGGGAAATACCCCTGTGCCAGGGTCCATGTTATAAGAAATGCCAGAATGAGCCAGCTTGTATCGATTGCAACATCAAATCCCAATAGACTGAATAATTTAATTTGCTTTCCAAACATATCTTTAATGGTATTTAATTAGGGCATTAGACATCTGGCGGAGTAGAATTCATTAAAATATTAATTATTTTATTCATCATTTCGTCAGTACTAAGATGTCTGTTATTAAACCTAAACTCCTGTTCCTTTACATAATATATCAGATTAGATCTTCT
>JBFFSH010000105.1:0-5658 GCA_041572575.1 Thermodesulfobacteriota bacterium | reverse complement strand
TGGTTACAGACCGCCTGCTCCAAAAGCTTTAATACAAGACAAAAAAACCACGAACTATGAACAAACTTTCACTCCAACTCACTGACAAAATGTTAACAAATTCTAACTTTAAAACTGGACCTAAATTCTGGGGCTTGACAGCCAGACATTACATCAATTCGAACAAGCCCGTATCATAGATAGGAATCGAGATGATCCTTCTCGCCCCACAAATAGTAAAGACAACAACTACTCGCTTAATGAGTCTATAATCGCTGTATTGAGAGAGTATCCAAGTGGTGGATGGATGAAAAAAGTAGATGAGTATAAAAAGGATATAACAGATTTAAAAACTCTATATGCAAAATCATTAAATAAAGAAAAAATCCCTATCACATTACCTGATGGGAAGGGAATATTTCTTTCCCCAGGTAAGCATAATCAATTACATGCCGATATAGTCCATGAATTCTGCCCTAGGTTTATTGGGGAAGGAGGGCGGCTTCTATATATTGGAGACACAGCCAGTAGTCGGAACGAAGGCGGTAAACTCATGATTTTGGAAAAACAGCTTCTCAAGTCTATTGGTGTTCAGCCTATGTCACACGAAAAACTGCCTGACATTGTGGTTTTTGATGAAAAACGCAACTGGTTATTCTTGATTGAGGCAGTAACAAGTCATGGGCCAGTTTCTCCTAAGAGATGGTTAGAGCTAGAAGAGGCCTTTGCAAGCTGTAAAGTAGATAGGGTATATGTATCTGCTTTCCCGAATAGTGCAGAGTTCAGAAAAAATGCGGCAGATATAGCATGGGAAACCGAGGTCTGGATTGCAGACAACCCAGATCACATGATCCATTTTAATGGAGATCGTTTTCTTGGACCTCATGAACGCTGATATAGAAACTGTGAGAATTATCTGTGTCAGTCATTGACACAGGATGCTGGTGCAATTAACCCAGATTTCAAATATACTTATTAACCCATGTGCAAATTCTTATTTTATAAATCAAAGCAGGTTAGGCGAAAACCGAAGAGTAAGAACAGGCTTCCGGTGGATGATAAGAAGCTAAATATGGGAAATACGTATTCCTGCGCGCCGAAGTATTATTATGATATAGAGTTTACATGTATAGACTGCGGGCTGGAGCAAAACTGGACTGCTAGGCAGCAGAAGTGGTGGCATGAAAAGGCAGGGGGATATTTTTTCGCAACGGCGGTCAGGTGCAGAGAATGTAGGAAAAATAAGAGAATCAGATCAGAAGAGTCTAGAAAGGCATATTTTGAAGGCATGAAGAAAAAAAGAGAAAGCAGGAATAAATTGTAATGGAAGAGTTTGATCCGATAAAACATATAGATAATTCAGTACTCGCTCTGGATAACGGGCAGTGGCCAAACTTTCATGATGCCGAGGTGCATAACCTTAACATCTGGCGAGGGGATGTGCGCCCTGAGGACAATGTATGGATCGGCGCCAGGGTCGATATATCATTTGAGCTTTGCGCCCTTCAGTTCCCATATATGGTCTATATGAGATTTCATGACTGCGAAAATATAGAGCTTAAAGAGTTTAATAACCAAAATGCCTTATATGATCTAAAGTTCTCATTCGAAGACAGGGGGAAATTAAATGACGGCACACCAATGACTCCTTATATATGTGTAGAATTCGAACAGGCATTCGGAATGGCTCTGTCTTTTAAATGTTTTCGTATAGAGGTGCTGGATAGAAAGAATATGGATGATATAGAAGTGCAGCAATGTTAAAATAGATAACTTCAGTTGATTTTAAAATTAATATTATGGATGAAGTAGATTTATTATCTGAAAAAATAGAACGTGAAGCTTTAGTGAGCCTGCATGAGTGCTGTCCTTCAGATGCCAGGAAAGAGATCGGTCTTGATCTGGTCGAGGTAGAAGACTGTGTAGCTGCCTGTACTACAAATGATCCGAGTATACTTTTAAACCGCGCTCTTGGGCTTGGTACGCAAAAACAGGCATCGGCAGAATCTGTCCAAAAAGTTGCAGAGGTTTATTCATCAAGGGAAATAAATAATTATTTCATGCATATATATGAGGACTGTTTAACAGACGATGCGAGCAAGCTTTTAAACAGTCCAAAGTTTGTAAAGAAAAGGGCCTGGATGAAATTTCGGTCTGATAGCCCTGAACCTATAGAAGCCAAGTCGGATCTTAGAGTAGAGCAGGTTGGCCATGATAAATCTGCAGATTTTGGAATGATAGTTAGCAAGGCGTTTGGAATGCTGGATATATCGATACCGCTTATGGCAGGGCTTGCAAATGATGATAGGTGGAAACTGTTTGTGACCTATGACGGGGATAAACCCGCCGGGGCAGGGTCATTGTTTATATATGAAAATATGGGCTGGTTCGAGTGGGGTGCTACACTTCCGGAGTTTCGCAGGCGCGGTAGCCAGGCTTCCATCATGGCTGCAAGACTAAATCTGGCAAAAGAGCTTGGGTGTAAATATATTTTTACAGAAACAGGAGAATCTGTAGAAGGCGACCCGCAGCACTCATACAAGAATATCTTAAAGGCAGGATTCAGGGAATCTATACTGAGACAGAATTACGCACCTGCTATTAAAAATTAGCATATAATAAATAGTGTTTGTTTCTGATAAACAAGGGTGGATAGGAGGGTAAGATGTCACTTGACGACCATAAAGAGATGTCGAGGCGTGCATTAGATATGTGGGCCAGTAACAATTCAGATAGACCCGAGGATATCTTTTCAGAAAATTATATAAATCATCAGGAACCAGATGTAGAAGGCGGCGTATCGGATAAAAGCCTGGAGGCATGGAAAGAATTGGTTGCAGGTTATCATGAGTCCTTTTCCAATTCGAAGGTTCTTATTCTGATGCAGATTGCTGAGGACAATAATGTCGCCACGAGGTGGGAGTTTACGTCTACCCATACAGGCAATTTCATGGGTCTTAAGCCAACCGGTAAGCAGATTACCTGGACGGGTGTCCAGATCGACCGATTCGAAGGTGGTAAAATCGTCGAGAGCTGGGTCGATTGGGACAAATATCGCTTTTTAGAAGGGCTAGGTCTTGTGAAATAGACCCAATCCCAATACGTTTAACGGCACCTCTATGAATCTACTTAGTTGTTAAAAGAAACTAATACATAGATGCATCAGTACATGATTATGTTGTGGAGTATAAAAAACATGTAACAAGCCATGACTTTGGCTGGATTGATAGGAGGTATTACTATATGAAAATAGATTTTTCAAAAGATGATCTTGAGAAAGCTTTATCTTCAGCAGGCAGCGCACATCATGACTATGAAGTAAACACATTAAATGGTGTTAGGGATGAAATGTGGCCGGGTTTTTATGCCGCATACGTTCTCGGTAGACTGGGTGACTTTGCCCCGGCTAGCGTTTTAAATTCACTATTGGAAAGTGCACCTTCTAATGAAAACTGGGCAGCATCAACTGCAGAGTATGTGATAAAAGAGTTAACTTAAAAAGACCTAATCTAGATATGCCGATGCTTTTTACAGATGGAAGTGTGAATACCAAATCTAAAACAGGATTTGGGGCATATCTTTTTTTATCCGAATTTGGACAATCTATTGATCTTCTTAGAAAGCAGTTGAAAGTTAAACGTTTTGAGAACACATCTTCCACCAAACTCGAATTACAGACATTACTCTGGGCATTTAGTGATATTAAGGAATTAGAATCCAAATTAATAGTGTATACAGATTCTCAAAACATCCTGAGTCTACAGAGAAGGCGAGAGCGTTTAGAGCAAAATGATTACCGTTCAAAAAATCATAAACTAATTAGGAATCATGAGCTTTATAAGGAATTTTATAGAACGACCGATAATATGGATTACGAATTAGTTAAAGTCAGCGGACATAAGGTATCGAATCAAAAGGATGACATAGACAAGATTTTTACACTTGTGGACAGAGCATCAAGGAATGCACTGAGAGCAGATGACTATTGATACATAAGGTTATTCATATTAAAATATTATTTAGCTAATTAATTTGTTTACTCTTCTGAGAATATTATGAAAATATTAAATATTAAGATTATTAGTTATCTACTAATTTCATTTGTTATTATTGGCTGCAGTCAGGATAAGGACAGCGCAGACGACACGGCCGTCACAGAAGCGGATGGCCCGGTTGCCATTGTCACATTTACTACAGGAGATAAGTGTCATTATTATGATTGGCAGTTCATATATAATCATCAATATCATGAAAGGGGTGAAACCGAGGACGGCACGCAGTGGATGAGAACCGAACCCGTGAATACCAAGGAATATGACACCACTCTCAGGCTTAACAGAAGCGATATAGGCGAGGTAGAATTTGCAAGCGATAATTTATCCGAGATTACTTATACACTTGATTCTTCAGATAAAGCATCGGAAGTAACTATTCATACCAATGATGGCAGTGATATAACTATCGAAGTACAAAATTCAGTTGTGCTACCCCAGGATTTCGGATACTTCTGGCCGGATAGAACCCGTCAGGAAATATCCGCTGCCGGTATTGTACTCACGGCAGAAAGGATTGAGGGAGATCCAGAATTACGCTGCTCCTGGCTACCGATTGATAAATCTTATAGAAATATAGGTAAGCAGATAAAGGGAATAAAATTTCTGAACTAAATATTTATTATATCATTCCAGATCATAAGGAATTACGTCTTTACTGCACTTAGGTTTCAGTGTCTTTATAACATTAATCATCAATCAATCCTTACGACAAATAAGATGGCCATCGTTGTTGCTTATATCGCCTACACAGCTGTCTGGTTCTCTTAGTGATGTTGCATTTGTATCTTCGCTTATGGTTCTGCAAAGTGCTCTAAGCGTCCTTCCACCAGAGTCGCTGGTTATGCTGGGATTTATACAAGACTGCTGGTAGGACCCTGAAGGCACTTCACCCGTCTTCCGGCATGTCAAATATCCATCATAGTTACTTATATCGCCTGTGCAGCGGTCAATCTCTTCAAGGGTAGTAGAACGATTGCCCCCTCCTCTTTTTTCGCATAAAGCAGTCAACCTGGTGTCATCCAAGCTGGGATTTGTGCACGTCTGCAGGTAGGAGCCAGCAGGCAATTCGGCTGTTCTCTCGCAGGTCAGATTGCCGTCATTGTTACTTATATCTGCTGTACAATCAGATGTATCGTTCAGTGTCGTTTCCTTTAATTCCCCGTTTATTGTTCTGCACATGGCCTTTAATTCCCCATAACGTTTACTAGCACTGATGCAGGAGTCGAGATACGAGCCCCGGGGCACATTTGTTTTTACGCATGTTATGTAGCCATGAAAGTTGCTGATGTCATCACTACAGAGATCATAATCATAAAAATTGATGGATCTCCAATGCTGTTCGCCATATTTGTTTATATATTTACAAAAAGCTTGTAATGTGGTCCCTGATACGCTTATATTTACGCATGACTGCTGGTAGGAGCCCGGCGGCGCATTTGTTTTTTCACAGGTCAGATAACCGTCATTGTTGCTTATGTCACCACTGTAGATGTCACATAATTCGCAGACAAAATACATAAGTAACTAAGTAGAGGGGGTATTTTGTTAAGATGCGAATAAACAGGAGTGATTTAAAACTTAAGAAAAACTATATACAGAAGTACAGGTTTTTAATCAGTCAGTA
>JBFFSH010000104.1:0-6003 GCA_041572575.1 Thermodesulfobacteriota bacterium | reverse complement strand
CCGAGTGAAATGAGCGCGGCTTCCCGATTTCCAGCTCAAAAATCCTCTTGTGCCATGGGGTAGGAAAACTGACTTTTTCTATCTCCATGATCTGAGAGATATGATCTTTGTTCATAGGCTCGATTTTATAGCTGCTACCAAAGGTCATAAGGCGAAAATATTACATCTGCTTTGTTTTTTATCAAATTCCGCTACTATATTATGATGATTCTGGTCATAAATAACACCGTCTTGACAGGTATTAGGCTCATGGTAACCTCTGTTTTTGACTTATGAATTCGCTTCTTATTTATAATCTGGACATTGTATATACATAATAGTGGGGATTTAAATTGATTTTAAATAAAATCTGTAAATATAACAGGTTACGAGTAGTACTTTATATAGTATGTAGCTTAGTTTTTCTAATACCGATGACATCTGTGGCATCAGAAAACAAGGATGCCAAGAGAATCCTGTCTCTATTTGACTACATTGGTGGCGACTATCAAAACGCTGTAGCAGATGGAAAAATCATCAATACTGATGAATATAATGAGATGCTCGATTTTTCTGCAACCGCCTTAGAACTTGGAAGTCGTATTATAACTGATAAAGAATATGTAAAAAATGATACACGGCTGTTAAGCAACCTTATTAACGATAAAGCAGATGTTCAAAGCGTTGTAAACCTATCCAATAAAATCAAGCAAAACCTTATTTCTGATTTCAACCTGAAAACATACCCGGATAAAGCACCTTCAATTAAAGTTGGCAAGATGCTTTATGCTAACAACTGTTCTCAATGCCACGGTCTAACAGGTATGGCAGATGGTCAACTGGCAGATGGTCTTGTACCACATCCGGCAAACTTCGCAGAAGGTGATTTAATAGAAGGTCTCTCTGCATTTAAAGTCTATAATACTGCAAGTTTTGGTATTAGTGGTACAGGCATGCCTTCGTTTCCTAATCTTACTGAAGAACAGAAGTGGGATATTGCTTTTTATGTGCTTTCAATAAGATATGAAAATGACTCTCAATACCTTGCGTCTACAGTTGATATCCCACAGGACTTAAACGACCATAAAGTCCTTGCTACAATATCTGATGATGACATTAGGGGTAGTCTTGGTACACGACCTTATAATGAAAATCAGATAAAAAATATTATTGCAGGAATAAGAACTCATTCCCATTTATCCAATGGCATAAATAGTGATAACGAGACTTTGATTCTTACAAGCAGCTTATTAAAAGAATCTATTAGTTTATATGAAAAAGGTGACAAAGAGCTTGCATACTCGAAAGCGATTGATGCCTATCTTGAGGGATTTGAAAAGATAGAAAACAAGCTTGCTGTTAAAGATAATAAACTTACGCGTGATATAGAAAATAAATTTGGTGAATATAGAGGACAGATAAAGAGCGGTGAACCTCTGCAAACTGTTAAGACTACTTATCAGCAGCTAAACTCCGGACTTAATGATGCATCTATTCTTCTAACAAATACAAAGCCAATTGGTAAATTTCTATCTTTTGTTCAGTCTTTTGCAATTATAGTGAGGGAAGGGCTGGAAGCAATTTTGATAGTAGCTGCTATCATTGCTTTTCTAACAACTACAGGTTCAAGAAAAGCCATTAAATATGTCCACTACGGCTGGATTTCTGCTATTGTTGCGGGACTGGGTACATGGGTTATTGCTCAGACTGTTATATCAATCACAAGCGCTCAAAGAGAAATAATTGAAGGTGTTACGTCTCTTTTGGCGGCAGCTGTGCTTTTTTATGTTAGTTACTGGTTTATAACAAAAATAGAGGTTCAGAAATGGAAGGAATTTATTGAAGGAAAGGTAAAACAGGCTCTTACCAAAAAGAACGTAATCACACTTGCAAGCGTATCATTTTTTGCAGTGTACAGAGAAGCCTTCGAGACTGTACTTTTTTATCAGGCCCTGTGGCTTCAGGCAGAGAACACTCAGTCAGAAGTAATATGGGGTCTGCTTGTTGGTACCGTTTTTCTAATTGGTATCTTTATAGTTATATTCAAACTCGGACTTAAAATGCCACTCAGACAGTTTTTTGCAATATCCAGTGGTCTGCTTTATTTACTTTCATTTGTTTTAGTAGGCAAAGGCATAAGAGAATTTCAGGAAGCAGGAATTATAGGAATTACACCACTACAGTTTATTCCCAACATAGACATACTGGGAATTTATCCCACACTTCAAACAACCGCACCTCAAGCAGTACTCTTTCTAGCATTCGCATTTGCAATATTGTGGATATTTGTGATAAAGCAGGAGAGGGAGAGAAAAGAGATTGTTGTAAGTGTAACCCGGATTGCCGAGGATATGAAAACCATGCACGAGGCCTTCGATCATATTAAGGGTCATATCACAGAATGGAAAAGGTGTGAAGACATAGATCTCGAGGCTGAAGACCTGGATAAACAGATACATGAAGTTATTACCCATGTGGATGAGCTTGAGACAAAGCTTGTAGATTTTTTTGATGTAGTATCAAAAAACACAGATGAAGAATCTGCCCCCGACACACAGCCAAAATACAACTAATTTGCCCTTCTAATTATTTTTGCAAATAAATTAAGTATAATACTCCGCCATGAATAATAATGCTGTACTTATTGGTTCTGGGGGAATAGATAGTACTACACTACTTTATAAGCTTATAAATGATGGCTTCAAGCCCGTTGTACTAACATTTCTCTATGGTCAAAAACACAATAAAGAAATTGAATATGTTATTAACACATGCAGTTTATTAGACGTAAACAACATTACTGTAGATATCACAGGAATTAAAGATTTATTACAGGGCTCAGCACTAACTGACTCAAAAGTTGATATCCCCGAAGTGCCAGAAACTTCTGAGCATTTTGATACTTTAAAAACAACAATAGTTCCAAACAGAAACTCTATATTTTTGACCCTGGCTGTGGCATATGCACAATCCATTGGATGTAATAATATATTTTTTGGAGCCCATTTTTCAGATAGAGGCGTTTATCCGGACTGCAGAAAAGAGTTTGTAGAGGCTTTTGAAAAAAGCCAGATCCTAGCAAATGATAATAAAGACCTAAGAGTTTGTGCACCATTTGTAGATATGGACAAGGCAGATATCGTAAAACAGGGTAATGAACTTGGTGTGCAATTTGAAAAAACATGGTCATGCTATAAAGGTGAGGAAAAACACTGTGGAGTATGCAGCTCCTGCAGGGAAAGAAAAAGAGCTTTTATTGAGGCCAATGTTACAGACCCGACAGTTTATAAAGACCAGTGAAATTATAACTACATACATAAAATGAGAGTAAGCGAAATATTTTTTTCAGTTCAGGGTGAAGGAATACAGATTGGACTTCCTACTACATTTTTAAGACTGTTTGGATGTGACCTCCGGTGCAAATGGTGTGATACAATGTATGCCGTAGAGGGTACGGAATTTAATACTCTAGATATAGATAATATCATAGATAAAATTAGTAATCTTGAATGTAAAAGAGTATGTATTACCGGAGGCGAGCCTCTATTGCAGGAAAAAGAACTAATAGAATTAACCAGAATACTTTTAGACCAGGACTTCACTTTAGTTCTTGAAACAAGCGGCCACAGAGCACCTCCGGAGATATTCTGGGATGATAGTTGTTTAATAAGCATGGACTGCAAGTGTCCAAGCTCCGGAATGCAGGATAGAATGGATTTCTCACTTTTTGAAAAGCTAAGAGGTTCAGATCAGCTAAAGTTTGTAATAACTGATGATAGGGATTATCAGTATGCAAAACAAGTATTAAATAATAATCAAATATCTTCAAATATTATTTTCCAGCCAGTTTATAATTCTAATACAAATTGGTTATACGACAAAGTGCTAGAGGAAAGACTAGACAGTGCAAGAGTTCTACCTCAGCTTCATAAGTTAATATGGGGAGAAAAAAGAGGAGTTTAACACTTTTTTTAGCCAGTTCATTAAATAGGGGTTGACATACCATTTATAATATAAGGATAATATCTATTTAAACAACTTTGTAACGGGGTCATACATCATGGAATACAACAATCTTGGGGTCTCTAATTTAAATGTTTCCAAAATAGGTTTTGACTGCTGGGCTGTAGGTGGAAGCTGGGGAGATACTGATGACAAACAGTCCATAGCAACTATTAGAAAAGCTCTGGATCTGGGTATCAATTTTTTCGACACAGCCGACATATACGGATTTGGTCATTCAGAAACACTGCTTGGTAAAGCACTTGGCAAAAAAAGAAAGGATGTAATTATTGCTACAAAAGTAGGGCTTGCCTGGGACGAGCATGGCTGTATGTTCAGGGCATCCACTAAGCAGCATATAACCCACGCGCTTGAAGCCAGCCTTAAAAGACTTGGTACAGATTATATCGACCTCTACCAAATTCACTGGCCGGATACTAACACTCCGTTTGAAGTTACAATGAATGTTATGGACAGCCTTGTTAAATCCGGCAAGGTGAGATATATAGGAGTATCAAATTTCACGGTCAAGCAAATAAGAGAGTGTATGAAAACAAGGGCAATTCATTCCCTTCAGCCACCGTACAATATGCTAATGAGAGATGCAGAGAAAACCCTTCTTTCATACTGTAGAAGAAACGGAGTGGGAGTTATTGCATACGGACCTCTTGCGTATGGTCTACTGACCGGCAAATTTGATGCTGAAACAACCTTTCCTGATAATGACTGGCGTTCTGGAAAACTATTCCCAGACCCGGGTGACTGGCAGTATCATATAAATATTTTTCAGGGTAAACAGTTTTTAAGAAATTTAAGAATAGTTGAAAAGCTAAAAAAGGTGGCAAAAAAATATGATAAAACAGTCGGCCAGTTAGCAATTGCCTGGGTCCTTTCTAACCCATCAATTTCATCGGCACTTGTAGGAGCTAAAAATATTGATCAACTCGAACAAAACATAGGTGGACAGGGCTGGACTATAGAAAAAGATGATCTGAACAGAATTAATACTATACTCGGAAGATACTGATATATAGTTGTTAAAGTACTCTTTTAGAAGTTTAAGAGTTAGAAACTATGTTGTTTGATAAAAACAGGCAGCTATAATCAAATTAACCTGTTAACGCCAAATCGCCCCTGTCACTTTTATTTAACTCAGAATCGTCACTACGTGATCTCTTTTTAGGATATATTTTCATTAATAGATGTATAACCATCTGAGTAAAACCTGTTACATCATTGTCCGCGTTAGCATAAATTATTTCTGTATTTAAACTGGAATCAGCACCATATTTATGATTTATAACTGCTATGTGCTGTATTTTTTTATATGGTGCTACAGGCATATTGTCAAATGGATCAAGAACCCTGTTTTCTTCAAATGCTTTTATGGTTTGCATTTTGAAAAAGTCTTCATCCTTACTTCCAATTATCCAAATTTCGGTCAGATCGTCTATTTCTTCTAAAAGCAGTTGAGAATTTTTGTATAAATAACTATTAATACTGTCAATCTCTGATTTATTCTCAAAACTTTCGTTTGGTACGAATATCGATTTCATTGTGCCTCCAAAGATTATTAACAATACTTTTGATTTATTATAGAGCAATTTTTATGCCATAATTGATATAATATTAAATATTCAAGAGTATTGGAGACTTAAACGTACTTAAATATGGCAGATCGTATGCAGAAATTTGACATATAATAACAAAATACGCTACGTTGCAACGCATATTGTCATACATAGGGATATTTTTGTATAATGATTTCAGTAAACTATGAGCACCTAGACCATCCTTACTATTGTGAATTCTCTACATCTAGTACAGATAAAATTATAGTTACAATCTTTATTATAATGCTCTTTTGTATTTAATAATGGCTGTTTTGTTCCTTGATATTCTTATCTTCTTGTCTATTGTTTTTTATATTAACTTTGTTTTTAGGGAATTGATTACCCAATCTTTTAATCAGAGCATTAATAAAATCTGTAATATTATAATCTGTATTTCCCTAATAATACT
>JBFFSH010000103.1:0-6043 GCA_041572575.1 Thermodesulfobacteriota bacterium | reverse complement strand
GAGTTTGGTATAACATCACTAATTCTGTAAAATTATAATGTTTAGAAGTAGTTAGGTGTTGTATGAATTTGTAAGTTTTACTGATCTGAAAGCGTCCCGAACGCAACGCTCTACCAAACTGAGCTACACCCCGATTTACGTACAATTGCAAACAGATGTTATTGCGATATTGATTTAAATATAATGCTTTTAAGATTCCTTATCCACTCAAAACTCAATATTTCTTATTCCTTCTTTATCAAAATCTCTTAGCAGTCCTAGTTCGTCTTCTGTTGGGGGTTCAGTGTATGGAGCTTCGTAGACCGGAAAGCCAGTATTATCTGAAACTTCTTTAAAGCTGCTATTTGGGTTGATACTTTCTAACTGCAGTACTCCGTCCTGTTTTGCAAAAACTGACAGTGGTGACACTGCTTTGTAGACATTACCGGTGGCTGTGTTTATGGGGCATTTTTCAACAAATGCTCTTTTGTCATGTTTTGTGCGCCAGAATATTACCCTCTTTGTCGTGGCACATATTAGCGCGCTTCCTGCGCCGCCTGTAAACTGTATTTTTATTCTATCACCGTCTGGAATGTGGCTTAAGTTAAAGTTTCCAAACTTGTCTATCTGCACTCCTGATAGAAAAGCGACATCAAGCTCTCCCCTTGCAGACATATCAAAAATACTTGCAAGCGTAATAGATGATGAGCTTCCTTTTATAAACTCAAAATCCACAGTAGATTTGGGTGGTTTGTTGGGGGAGGGATTTATTTTGCCAGGAATATTAAGCCAGGTCAGATCAGGGTTATATAGCTGTTTTGCAAGCCAGATAGAAAAAAAAGGCAGGTTAGAGGCAACTCCCATAAAGACATTCTCGGCATCTTTTAATATTCTTGCCATAGATACAATCATATATTCAGCCGGCGATATTTGAAGGGTAATATTAATAGTCATCAATTATATATGATTTTCCAGATAGCTAACAAGCTCAGATTGGTCTTTTATAGAAAGGTAATTCTTTACATCATCTGCATTATAATCATAGTAGGGATAACATGAAGCGGGTTTTGCCCCTCCAGAAGCTTCTACTACTGCTTGCACTTTAAAGCCCGGTATGACAGCAAGGTCCAACTCTTTATGAATCTCATTTTCTTCCACAATGTTCTCAGTGGTTAATATAATCTTACTTGCTGCCTGAGCCATTATCAAGTCTTCAAACACAGGGCCGTATATAATTGCGTTTCCATGCTCATCAGCTTTTTGTACATGCAGCACAGCCCAGTCTGGTTTTATTGCCGGCACTGTTAATATTTGGTTATTGCCGTTATCTGCATATGGGTTATCAACTGATTTAAATTTATCTACAAGATAGCTTTCCTTAAGGTCAGCAATCGGCATAAATGGAACGCCAAATGCCGCGGCCCTGAGGCTGGATATTACAGTATAACAAGAGTTTTCGTTAAACTTGACCTGCTCACTCTCCACTGATTTTCTAAAATTTGGAGCCAGGCCAAACTCTGCCTCAAAGCTTACAAACCCTGCCGTGATTTCATCTGTACATCCGGCAAGACACAGTAGATCAAAATCATAGTTTGCAGCGGTTTTCATGAGTTTTAGGTTCTTTTTCCCCTGCCTTGCAAGCTCTCTTACAAATGCAGACGGGGTGCGCTGTAGCAGTAGGCCTCCAATGGCAAGTCTGTCACCATCTTTTACTAATTTTGCCGATTCTTCCAAGCTCTTAATCTTGTTCATGTTATTTATATTCAATACTAAAACCCAAGTTTAACAGCAATTAATCTACATGTACATCTAAAGGGTTATGCACCTAATACGTTAAATCTAAAAATAAATATTGATTAAGATATTAGACTCAGTATTATAAGCAAAATTTATTTTTCTCAGGGCTTCTTTGTTATATTAATGTCTGCAAAAATTGAACCTTTAAAGATTAAAGACTGTGACCTTCTTGCTATTGCTACAGGGCAAAGAGCGCAGAATCTAAAAGAGCTTAGAAATAATCTTCTTACCTGTCATCCTGGTTGTATTTACAACCATTTTTGGGGAGTGCTTGTAAGACCCGGATTTACCGATCCGGAGTTTAATAACGATTTTGCCCAGTGGGCAAGCCACAGTATTCACGATATAAAACTCGCAGAAACCCTTGGGGTTTTGGACCCAACTGATTTTAAGTATATAGAAGACCTGAGATCTCAGTTAATAGAGATAATTGAACAGAGGCTCGACGAGAGTGAATACCTCACATGGTCACACTCTGACAGGCAGTTTAACTTCGTAAGGGCAGAGATTGTGGTTTTCGATACCAAGCACACTATTAAAAAACCACAGCATTTACCCCGAGTAGTTTCAAATTTCTCGGTAAACAGCATATTTTATCATTTTATTGATGCAAGAAGGAGGTCTGCACAGGGCGAAGATGATATTAGAGCCTGGTTGTTAACAATAGACGGAGAGTATAAGGGCCTATGCGATAAGCTTGCCCAACTTGATCCTTATTTTGTCACACTAACAGAGCTTAGAAATCATATTACTCAAATACTTAAAACGTATTTTAAGAAGATAAATTAATGGGAACACTACTTGATTCATATGCAGAAGTTGTTGGTAAAAATGTTATTGATCACTTAAGGCAGCTCTCAGAGCCGCTTAAGACCAAGAGGGTTATTCATGTAAATTCTACAAGATATGGTGGTGGAGTTGCAGAAATTCTTCATCAACTTATACCACTTATGAAAGAGCTTGATATAGATACAAGCTGGGAAGTAATTGAGGGAAATGAAAAATTCTATAAATGTACTAAAAGTTTTCATAATGCCCTTCAGGGAGATGCCGTAGATATCCCAGAAGTACTTTTAAAAAATTTTGAAAAGACAAACAGGCAAAATGCTAAGCAGTTGCAGAGCACTTTAAAAGACGCGGATATAGTATTTATACATGATCCGCAGCCGGCACCCCTTTTGAACTTTATTCCACAACGCACAGGCAAGTGGGTTTGGCGTTGTCATATCGATGCCAGCAGGCCATATAGACCGGTTTGGAAATATTTAAGACAGTTTGTATCGGGTTATGATGCCAGCATCTTTTCTATAGCGGATTTTGCACAGCCCCTTCCTCATACTCAGTATCTCATTCCACCAAGCATTGATCCGCTTAGTGATAAAAACAGGGAACTTGATGATCCTCAGATCAATGCAGTTGCAAAAAAATTTAAAATTGACCGTACTAGACCCATAATGCTTCAGGTCTCAAGGTTTGACAGGTTTAAAGACCCTGTTGGGGTCATTAAAGCCTATAAACACACTAAGTCGTTTTTGCCAAATGTGCAGCTTATTCTTGCAGGAGGTGCAGCGGATGATGATCCCGAAGGAGCAGAGGTTTTGGCAGAGGTTAGGCAAGAAGCGGGTAATGATAAGGATATACATATACTACTTTTACCGCCTGATGCACATATAATAATAAATGCCCTACAGAGGATTGCAGACATAATACTGCAAAAATCTGTAAAGGAAGGCTTTGGCCTTACAGTTACTGAATCGCTTTGGAAAGGAACTCCTGTAATTGGTGGTGATACTGGTGGAATCAGACTACAGGTAATTGATCACCATACGGGCTTTTGTGTCAACAGCCCCGAGGGAGCAGCACTTAGGATAAGATACCTTCTACACAACCCTGAAAAGATTAAAGAAATGGGCAGTAAAGCTAAAGAGTTTGTGAGAGAGAACTTTCTGATCACAAGACACCTGCAGGAACATCTGACTTTGATGGTTAAGCTTCTCTATAACAACTCTAGTGACAGAATTGAGATTTAATTAGAGATTAGCTCTACCTTTCTTCCATTATTGTATTAAAATCTATTAATTAGAAAAACAGGAGGGCTTTATAAATTGTTTAAAAAACCCTGGGGCGGGAGATTTAAAAAGCAGACCGATAAGCTTATGGAGAAATTCTCTGCTTCTATTGATTATGACAGAAATTTGTATGCAGAAGATATTGAGGGGAGTATTGCCCATGCGAAGATGCTATCTGCTACCGGGATAATTAAGAAAACAGAAGCAGACAAGATCATAAGGGGTCTTGGCTCAATTAAAAAAGAGATAGAGAGCGGCAAGTTTCCATTCAGGGATGAATTTGAAGATATACACCTTAATATAGAAAAAAGGCTTATTGAAAAAATCGGAGCAGTTGGCGGCAAACTTCACACTGCAAGGAGCCGCAACGATCAGGTGCTTACAGATGAAAAACTGTACATCAGAAAACAGATATCAGAGATAAACAGCCGGCTTAAAAAGTTTGTGGGAAATATAGTTAAGCTTGCCGAGAAGAATTCAGATGTTGTTATACCTTTCTATACTCACCTTCAGCGTGCTCAGCCTGTATACCTGTCTCATTACCTACTTAGTTATTTTGAAATGGTTAACAGGGATAAGCAAAGGCTTGATGACTGCCTAGAGAGGCTAAATGTGCTGCCGTTAGGAGCGGGAGCGGGAGCAGGCACTTCTTTTCCCATTGATAGAAAGCTGGTGGCCAGGCTGCTGGATTTTCCAGAAGTATCCAAGAACAGTATAGATACAGTTAGCGACAGGGATTTTATTATAGAATTTCTGAGTGACAGTTCTATTCTTATGATGCATCTATCCCGGATGTGTGAGGATTTTATTATATGGTCCTCTAAAGAATTTGATTACATTGACCTTGGAGATGATTTTACTACAGGTTCAAGCATTATGCCGCAAAAGAAAAACCCTGATGCATGCGAACTTGTAAGGGGAAAGATAGGAAGGGTGTATGGAAACCTGTTTTCACTTATGACAATAATGAAAGGACTTCCGCTTTCTTATAACAGGGACATGCAGGAGGACAAGGAACCGTTATTTGATACAGTGGATACGGTGAAGTCATCAGTCGAGCTTATATCTGAAATGATTTCAGGTATAAAATTTAAAAAGGACAATATAGCGGGTTCTTTAAAAGGCGGATTTATGACTGCTACGGATATTGCAGATTACCTTGCAAGAAAGGGTATGCCATTTAGGGATGCTCATGAGGTCACCGGAAATATAGTTTCATATGCAGAGAAAAAAGAATCAGAGCTTGAAGACCTGACATTGGATGAATATAAGAAGTTTTCCAAGCTTATTGATAAAGACATATTCTCTTGTATTACAATAGAGGGTTCAGCAAACAGCAGGACTTCATATGGCGGTACTGCAAAGAAAAATGTGGACAAGATGTTAAGGGAAGCTAAAAAAGAAGTAGCCAAATGGTAAAAAAAATATCTATTCTGGTTTTAGCCCTTCTTTTGGCTTTGGTTGTAATTGAAAAAGTCGTGCTACGAAAAAAGAATACCCCTTATGAGTTTTGGCGCTTCAATGGTGTGTATAAGCTGGATGATGATCTTATATACAGCCATAAAATAAATTCCAAAAGAAGCTGGAGATTTAAAGACAACGATAGAACTATCACTGAAGTGGTGAGTATAAATAATTTAGGACTTAGAGATCGTGAATTCAATAAGAATGAGGAGTTCGATAAAAGAATATTGATACTGGGCGACTCAATGACATTTGGGCACGGCGTTAATAATGACGAAACTTTTCCAAATCAGCTAGAATCTATATTCAGTGAAAATTCAGTAAATGTGGATGTCTTGAATGCAGGTGTAAAGGGCTACGGAACTGACCACTTATATAAATTCTTTATTAGTAGACTTGCTAAACTTACTCCCGATATAGTTGTTCTCGTGATTTATAACAATGATGTTTCGGACAATATAATATTGCCGTTATATACCGTCAAAAACGGTGAGCTTGAAGAGCTGGATGCAACAAAAAGCTGGTTATATATAATAGGCAGACTTAAATCAATTACTCCGTCTTTAATACATGACACAAACATATTTAAATTTTTAGGAGCTCGCATAGAACAGAGCTATAAGTAATGCAGAATCTCCTTTATTTTATTAACTAAATCTACATTTCTGTTATTAAATCTAAATTCCATCTCTTTTAGATACAAAACAAAGTGTTTTCTGTCAATTCCATTGTAT
>JBFFSH010000102.1:0-6258 GCA_041572575.1 Thermodesulfobacteriota bacterium | reverse complement strand
GTTACAGACCGCCTGCTCCAAAAGCTTTAATACAAGACAAAAAAACCACGAACTATGAACAAACTTTCACTCCAACTCACTGACAAAATGTTAACAAATTCTAACTTTAAAACTGGACCTAAATTCTGGGGCTTGACAATACAGTTGTAGATTTATACAGCCATGTGGCAGAGGAAAAAGACATAAATATTGTTGTACATATCAGAGAAGATTTGGTTGTAAAAATGGATAGGGTTAAGATGACTCTTGTCTTGTCTAACCTTGTTGATAATGCAATTAAATATAGTGAGGACAGCAGCGAAGTTATAATTGGCGCAAGCCAGGATGGTGAGAAAATAACACTAAACGTCGTAGATACCGGAATTGGAATAGAAGCATCTGAAATAGATAAAATATGGGAAAAACTATATCGATCTAATAACAGCGTAGCGGTAAAAGGGTACGGTTTGGGACTTACCTATGCAAAAGCAGTTGTAAACGCACATAATGGAGATATAAGAGTATCCAGTGAACTAAACTCAGGCTCAACATTTTCTATTGTCCTGCCATGCTGATATTTGATTCCGCTTAATTTCAAAAGTGTAATTTTAATGAAATTATTAAGCAATAAAGTAATGATATTCTGATTATAAATTTATTAAGAGATAAAAATTTTTGTATCATCATCTCTCTACTCCTCTTTCCTCAGTCGCAATTCATAGTGACTGAGGATGCAGGTAAAATGATTACAACTCCGTAATTCTGATTTAATAAATACTTAATGTTTGCGGGTTATTAAAACCAAATAAATGTGTTTTGTTTTTATCTTGAACAAGTTAAAGAGTTCAGTGTAAATTAAAAAAATTAGCTAAAAAAACAGATGCTTATCTATAGTATTTAAGATCACAAACATTAATAATTCTTAGAAAAACCTGTGAATTAGTATGTTGATCTTATTAGGAGTCTTATATTTATCCTTTTCTCATCATGTTTTTTAAGCATGATACAGATATTACGGATTTAGTAAAAGCATGTCCAAGAAGTGCAAGTGCTGCCCCAATATGTGCATACTGAGGTACAAGAAGCAGCATAAGTATTAAATAAACCAGGATCGAGCCGAGTTGTATAATGGTACGAAGCCCGGGCTTGTCCAGCGCTAAAAATGTGGGTGCAGTCCAGAATGTAAGCTGACTTATCAACACCGCTATTAGAAGAATCCTCAGTACATTTGAGGCCTCTGTATATTTTGAACCCACCACAATATTTAAGATTTGTTCGGGAAAAAGTATCATCACTATTACTAATGGAACGCTTATTTTTACCAGTGTAAGAGTTGAGCGTTTAATTAAATCAATAAGATTTGTAATTTGATTTGAGCTTTTAATTTTGACAAGCTCGGGATAGATTGCTTCATGAAGCGGATTGCTTATACGAGAAATAACCTGTGTGAATGATTTTGCAATCTTGTATAATGCTACCGCTTCTTTTGTTGAAAAATATCCAAGCAATAAAACACCAAGGTATTTGTCAGCTGATGCTTTTAAAGTTGCAGCAAAACTGGTATTAACTAAAAACCAGAGTATTTCTTTTCTATAATTTCTAAGTAATGATATTCTTGCTTTGTACCACTGCCTAAGGTCATTTTCTACAAGAATCTTATGAACGGTAATAACTCTATAAAAAAATCCGAAAATACTTGCCAGGACATAAGCTAATAAAATGCCTTTAATGCTCCAATCGTATATTAAAAAAGATGATACTAAAACCAGTCTTATGAAATTTTGGGTAGAAGATATATAAGCTATTTTCTTGAATTTATCGAATACTCTGAGTATTGCATCCGAGGTTGAGTTTGCAGTATCAACAAAGAGGCTAAATGCATAAATGTAGATAAATACCAAAGCTGTGTCAGATTTAATAAAGTATTTATTGGCAATACCTGCAGTTAAAATTACTATAATAAATGCTACAATTCCTGTGGAAATATCGATGATATAAGATAACTTTATCATCGAACAAACTTTATCTTTTTGTTCCTCTGCCCAGAACGAACCGATATATTTAGTCGCTGTTTCCCATACATTGAAATCAAGTAAGAGATTAAGAATTCCTACATATGCAATTACTGTTTCGAGCAGTCCATACTCGCTTAACTCTAAAAACCTCGCAATTATAATTAATTGTATAGTCGTAAATATGCTTGATGCAGTTTTTCCACCAAATAGCCATGATGCATTTTTATATAGTTTTCTGCTTAAATTATCTGACTCATTCATATATATTCTTATGTTCTAATTATGTTCTGTTATGATATTTAGGGCAAATATAATACAATCCATCCAATGCTCGCAAAGTCAAAGAATCTAATCTTCAATCATATAATTTATAAACGAAAAGTATTAAGTGCAGTCTATAAATAAGACTTGAGTTAATTAGCTATTAAAAGCGGAGGTTGATTAACCGTAGAACTATTTATTAATCGCTTTTTGGAACTGGCCAGTGGGGCGAATCTGTACGTGCAGTCTTTAGGTAGTTTTCAATTCTGGCAATAATTTCCGGATGATCTTGGGCTATGTTAGTTTTCTCTCCAATATCATTGGATAAATCATAAAGCTCGAGTCTTTCTCCAACCTTTTTCCTGACTGCTTTCCACCTGCCCCAGCGTACAGCCTGCTGAAATCTACCCTGATTGCAACATCTATAAAATTCCCAGTAGAGAAATCGATCTGAATACTCTTTCTTATGGTCGAGCAGGTAGGGCAGGATGCTCACGCCATCAATATTATCCGGAGGTTTAGCTCCCGCTATCTGTGCAAGCGTGGGCATTACATCCGGGGAGTAACATGGGAAGGCACTCTTTGTCCCGGCCTTGATTTTCCCAGGCCAGCGTACTAAAAATGGCACTCTGATTCCTCCTTCATACAATGCCCGCTTAGTTCCTCTGAGCGGACCGCTGCTGTCAAACCGTCCCTTCGAGCTCCTTGCGGCACCGTTATCGGAAGTAAAGAAGACAACGGTACTGCGGTCAATTCCAAGCTTTTTAAGTAAGTCTATTATTCTTCCTACATCACGATCAAGGGTTGTAACCATGGATGCGTAAACCTTCTCATCTCTATCCCATGACATTTCGGTGTAAGGTTCAGCGTAAGGGGTATCATATTTTCCGTGCGGGTAAGTGTAAGGCAAGTATAGAAAGAACGGCTTGCTATGATGTTTTTCAATAAAATTCAGTGCAAAATCAGTGAACATTTCATGAGAAAGCTGCTCTTTTCTTCCGTTTTTATTGCCTGCCAGCATTACTTTTTTCTGATTATGCCAGAGGTAATCAGGGTAGTGGTTGTGCGCCCTTGCATGGTTAAGATAGCCAAACCAGTCATCGAACCCCTGTGTTTTCGGCTCGCCTGTTGTGTTAGGTTCTCCGAGTCCCCATTTTCCGGTCATGCCCGTAAAGTATCCAGCTATTTTCAATACTTCTGGTATTGTTACGTCTTCTGACTTCAATGGCACATTTCCCTTTCCTCCCAAAAGTCTTGCTCCCCAGGTTTTTGATCTATTGCCCCGCACAGTGGTATGCCCGGAGTGCATTCCCGTTAGCAGGGTGCTTCGTGACGGTGCGCAGACGGTTGATCCTGAATAGCATTGTGTAAATTGCAAACCCTCTTTTGCAAATTTATCTAAGTTAGGAGTTTTGATATTCTTTTGGCCGTAGGATCCTAAATCCGCATATCCCAGATCATCAACCATAATGAATATAATATTCGGAGGAGCCTGTGATTGATTTGATGCCCACAAACCTTCAACCTGAAGAACAAAATTAACAATTAAAATAATTGTAATCTGCAGCGCAAAAATTTCGGTTTTCATCTTGTCTGTATCTTGTCAAGTACGGAAGCAATGAAATATGTAGTTCTGATAGTGAAAAATTATAAAACTTACAGTATTATTAGTCAAACTATTGTCGTTGGATCCATGAAAACGTAAAGGTACGATAAATGTGAATAAAGCTGGATCAGAAAACCTGAATCGGTTAATAAATATGCTATTATGCTAATACAATTTTCAATCCTTTACAGAAACCAATTTAACAAATGACTTGATAATTGATTTTAAAGAGAATTTCGGCTTCTCTTTTTCCACATATTCTTCTAAATGCAGAATTTTGGGAGTTGCTTCGTGCTTGCTCCAAACTTTAAGGTACTTGGGATATCTTATGTTGTATTCCGGTGGCAGAGTTGCAATACGTAATTTACTAAGCCATAAAAGTTCACGAAGTGTAACCTGATCTTTTTCAAAAGAAGCATCATGAAAAGAACTTTTCCAGGAATCGAGAAGATCTATGACTTCTTTACAACTATTATAGGCTATTACCCCGCCATTGTATTGTGGAAAGCATAGGGGGATATCCTGAGTCCAGCTAACAGTTGTTTTAGGCGAGTTTCTTTTGTGAGCATGGGCCAAGGCAATGTCGAATCTTTCTAATAGTTCAAAGATGTCATATATCGAATCACAGATTTTAGTGTCCGAGTCTAAATAAAGCGTTTTACTAAAAGGAGTGTGTGTTAAATAATCTACTTTAGATCTGTAATGCGGATTATTTATTATCCCAAATGAAGAAAAAATGTCGCCATATTCTTTTACTAGTTCTGTTTGTTTTTTATCCACGAAGATATGAATATTGAGCTTAGGAGAATATTTTTTAACCGTAATGGCTGAATTGATAGCCGCCTTTGTATAGGTTTTACCAGATGCAATGTATAAAACACCATCGCCAATCCGTTTAACGTTTTCTTTCATTTATTATATCTATTTACACATTTAAATTTTATTTAGAGATAATGTTTTAGTATATAATCTGAATTATACCACATGAGCTTTGGCCTAAACTAAATAAACCGTTTATATATTCACCAATTAGGATTGCAGGTTTGTGTTTAAAGGAATTGCAGTCAATATCCTACGGATTCCAATCTTTTTTTAATATCACTGCGGTCTGCAAATTCTTGCAGTTCAGGACTGTTTTTATATGCATAAGCACGGGACCTGTTACCCAGATTAGAGACCCTGTTTATATCACTATCTGTTGCTTCTAGTTCACAGAACGCGGTTAATTTTTTTAATTCTACGGATGGTTGCTGTAGAAGATCCTCGTATTTTATTTCCATAGCCTTACTTCCCAGATTGCTTACGTGACTCCTGGCCTCGTTTAAATATTCCTCCCACATAGATACTCCATTTTCAAGGGAAGAGCATCGCAGGTAAACAAATTTCTTTCTGTTAGGGATGAATTTGTTTGCCAGATAATACCAGTATAAACTTTTATATATAGAGTCTTTTATTCTCAGGCGCGAGAGTCCTTTCTCTTGACTAACCCGTAAGCTGTGTGCTACATCAACCCCGTGTCTGTATATATGAATTACCTTTGCATCCGGGAAAATATCCAGCCAGAAGGGCAGCGTAAAAGTGTTGCGAGGGTCCTTCCATCCCCAGGGGATATCAAGGTTTGCCGGGGTTCTATGAGATAAATATTTTTTAAATCCCAGATAAGAAATAGCCTTCGGAGTTTTCATTGTGTGATTAATAAATTCTGCAAATAGTGTTCTTACTTCCTTGTCTTCTAAAATGTATTTAATAGACTGTGGATTTTCCAGCCCGCCGCTTGATTGTTCGAGCAGCCACATGTTAAGGTCGATAAAGAAAAGGGCCTCGTGGTTCCTGTCCTTGGATTTTCCTATAAAAAGCCCAAGGTCTTCGAGCATCTTTGCAAGGATTCCCGTACCAGACCTGCTCATTCCAATTATAATTGTGGGTGGGTGTGCTGACATTGCTTTTTTAAATAAGAGTAAAGTTTATATAATAATAAGGAATAATCTATAGTAAACGATATAATTTAATAATTTAATAATTTAATGGTTTAAAAGACTTAAATCTTACCTATCACTTTTTTGTTTATTATTTAATTTGCTGTTCTAATTAGATGTAGTTAGTAATAATTGAAAATAACATTTCTTTTCTTTACCATTAAAACTTTTTATAGGACAATATATCATGTGCGGGATAGTAGGATTTTGCGACTGTAATAATAAAGCCGATAGGGGTGTATTAATCTCCATGAGAGATGCACTCACTCATAGAGGGCCTGATGATAAGGGAGAATATATTGATGAAAAAAACAACATCGGGCTTGCACACGCAAGGCTTTCTATACTTGATGTTTCTTCTCTTGGCAGACAGCCCATGTCTAATGATAAAGGCACAGTATGGGTTACATACAACGGAGAG
>JBFFSH010000101.1:0-6882 GCA_041572575.1 Thermodesulfobacteriota bacterium | reverse complement strand
TTGGAGTGTTTGATATTGTGCTTGAACCGGAGTAATTAGGTGAAAATAGATGAATTTCCTCTCTGGCATAGGGGGGTGGCCAAAAAGGAAATTCATCAGTTCCGTTTAGAGGACTTTAACATGCATAGTCATATATATAATGTGCAAATTGCATGCCAAAATGTGGGATTTTGATGGAATTAGTTTATATATTATAGTAGGGGTTTATTTAATAAACCAGCAAAAAAATATTCTTATTCTTTTGTAGTTTCGGTCTCTTTTAATGAAGCTATCATTATAAAAATTGCGGCAATGGGCATTGCAGACACTGGCCCAAAAATTGAACTTGCTACTGAGCATAATACAACAGCCCAGATGCCAATATTAGTCTGGCCCCTTTTATTGGCTATATATAGAGGTACAAGACCTAGTAAAAGGCCAAAGACTATGCCCTGGATTATTTGGATATATATATTTTCAACTAGAATTTCCATTTAATGTTGCACTATATTAATCTGATTTAGACTACTATTTTATTTAAATTATTAATTAAAGTAAATAATATCTACTCATTTTCAGCAGGTTCAATTATTGCATTCATTGAACCCGTGCTTCTGGATAACCTGTAATCCGGTCCAAAATTTAAGATTTCTTCTTTTTTCTTTTCTGCATCATCTTTTGAAGTTGTACAAACAATTACTCTTCCCTTGAAATCAACTTCGCATGCCATAAGGTACGATTCCTGAATACTATGACCAAAAATGTTCATAAGCATCTCAATTACATAATCATATGTGTGATCATCATCATCCAGAAGTACAACATTGTAATTATGCTCTTTTTTTGTAACATGGTCGATAATTACATCAATATTTGTTGATGAATTTCTGTTGTATTCCGTATCAAAAAAATATACTGGCTGTTCTTTCATGAATCTAATATAAACCAATCTAAATACTTTTATCAATATCTAATAGTTTAGATTAATTATGCATTTTATACTGTTATCTATTAATAATATTAATGAAAATAATTCAGAATAGTATAATATAAATTTAAGGTAAAAAAAATGAAAATATCATTATATGGTAAAAATGTAATCTTAACAGGCGCATCTTCGGGTATAGGTTGGCAAACTGCGCTCTTGTTGGCTGAGCAGGGGGCTAACATTGCTCTGGCAGCAAGAAGTATGGACAAACTGGGTGAACTTGAAAAAGAACTCTCTAAATTTGATGTGAAAGTTTTAAAGGTTCAAACAGATATTTCAAAGATTACTGATTGTAAAAAATTGATAAGAGAAGCTGTAAATGGTTTGGGGTCGATAGATATATTAGTAAATAATGCAGGTGTTACAAGCAGGGGCAAATTGGATGATGTAGATCTTAACGATTTAGAGCAAATGATAGAAATTAACCTTAAGGCTCCGGTTCGTATAACAAAACTTGCCCTCCCACATATTTTAAAATCAGATTCAGGAAGGATAATAAATGTAGCGTCAATTCTTGGAATTATACCTCTTCCTACTGAAGCCGTTTATTCCGCTACAAAATTTGCACTCAGAGGTTTTAGCTATGCGCTAGCCGAAGAGCTTGAAGACACAGGCGTTAAGGTCTGTCTTATATGCCCGGGGCCTGTTGAAACTCCCATGATAATTGATGAAATGGATAAGATTTCCGATATGGTTTATTCTCCCCCTGTTTCAACTGCTAAAGAAATTGCAGAGCTTATTGTAAAATCTGCAGTAGATGGCAGTATGGAAAGAATAAAGCCCATTCACACAGGAATATTAGCCAAGATAGGCTTTCTGTTCCCCAAGATTAGTAAATTGGTTAAACCGATTATGGAAAAACAAGGGGCTGACAGGAAAAAGAAATATATTGATAAGTATTCTAAATCATCGGATTAAATAAGCGATCGGAGGACAAGAATGAGCAACGAAAATGATGCAGATAACAAATTTAGCAGTAACCAAAAAGCACTTGCTTATTTAGATAAGCTTCTCGTATCTAGGGATTTCGATCCTGATGACAGGGAGTATATAAGGTTTACTCTTATACCCATGCTTACTAGTGTAATTGAAAACATGGATGACGGGTTTGCCGAAGAGCTAAGATATATGGCCATGGATCTTTGTATGAAACTTATTCCAGCCGATGAACAGTATCAGAGATTTGTAGAAGACTGGATTAAGAAAAAGAAAGTGGTTTGATTGCTGGTTTGTATAAGATTTCAAAGCAATAGACTACTTATTGACTTTAAAAGAATTGAGCATCGTTTCGATCATTTCCATTGATTCATCTAATGATTTCTTGTGGTTTTCTGATTGAATTATCCAAAGGGCTGCCTCATTCATTGCACCGGAAAGAAGATGAGCTAGAGCATCTAAGGATCCGGTCTCTATGACCCCATCATTTCTCAAATCGCTCAAGGTGGATTTTAGTAGCGAAAGTCCATGCACCGAATCTACCTTGCGCCAGGTGTTCCAATCAAGCACTGAAGGCGCATCTATAATGGCTATTCGTTGTATTTTGGGATCGATGCAAGATTCTAAAAAAGCTCTGCAGCCGGCGATGAGCTGGTTCCATTTATCCGGTTCTTTGTTTGCAGCATCTAAAATATTGTCTGCAATTTGCGCCTGTATATTATCAAACACGGCTTCAAAAAGCACCAGTTTGTTTTCAAAGTGATAATAGAGCGCACCACGAGTAACTCCTGTAATTTCCACTATCAATTCCATAGAAGCATTTTTGTATCCATCTTTACTGAAAACCTCGATAGCGGCTTCAATTAATTTTATCCTTGTTTCTCTTCCCTGTTGTATTTTTAAACTTAATTGCTTTTTATCCATTATTTATAACGGGGAAATACTTATTATTTATTATCCTAATCTTAAATACTTATAACCATGTTTGCCTTGATATATTTACATACATACAGTATGTATGTATAATTTTATTAATAATATTAAGGGGTTAATATGAAAATATCAAGTATGTATCCGGTTATTTGTACGGATAAGGTAGAGGAGTCAAAGGAGTTCTATACTACTAATTTTCCATTTGAGATAAGCTTTGAGACGGACTGGTACTTAAGTTTAGCTGCGAAAGAAAGTGATTTTGAATTAGCTATAGTGCGATATAACCACCCCAGTGTCCCGACTAATTTCAGGAAACAAGCTCAGGGGATGATACTAAATTTTGAGGTTGAAGATGTAGATTCGGAGTATGAACGATTTAAAGAGCAAAATGTTGAAATTATACAAAACCTAAAAGATGAAGAGTGGGGGCAGAGACACTTCATCATTTCAGACCCAAACGGGATTTTGATTGATATAATAGAAATGATAGAACCTTCGATAGAGTATTTGAATGATTATAATTAGATAAGTTTTTGAAATTGTAAATTTAAAATTTTACTTACTGGTCTCAAAAACCAGGAGGTACGGAACCGCAGGATTATTATCCGTGTCTCTGAATGCATTATGATTTTGCGAGTTAAACCAGATTGCATAGCTCTTTCCGGGCTCTAGACTAACAGGTGCTACACATGTTCTCTTATCTTCTAAATATTTAACATCCCCTGTAATTACAGGAAACGAATCCTTAGATGCCATTACCCATGACCACATCTGCTCAGTCATCATATCCTTACTGAATGTGACCTTTATCTCTTTTATAGAAGGATCAACCCCGGTGTCCCCTGCCTGAGGAAATGTTTTTACCACAACCGGCGGCATTGATTTAACTGTAATTTGATTTTCTGCCTCAGATATTTCAGCACCGATTGTCGACATTGCCATAAGTAATATTACTAAAATCCGTATCATATGAACCTCCTTTAATTTATGCTTGTTCTCAATAATTATGACATCAAATTTCTCATAAAACTTCCCCTCTTCACTCAGCAGTACCAGTAATGCATAGATTGTTCTTAAAAAACCAATCGGGATTTACAAAGCTGCGTGGGTTTCCATAACCCATCCCGGACGTTGGATGTTCGGTGGGTGAATCCCAAATTGCAAAATGCACATGGGGACATGCCTCTGGGAAATCACAACATGGTTTATAGTTTATTACCTTTCCAATCACATCGCCTGCTAGTATTAAATCGTTTTCTTTTAGATCAGAGCTGACATGTCCATACTGAACGGCATAGGAGCCATGGCTTCCCCCCGAATGCCTGGTTATTACAACCGGACCCGGTTTTCCATCACAGCCGCCATAATATCTCATTTTAGTATAGTTATGCTCTATGTGTCCGTCGGCAATTGCCCTAACCTCGGTTCCTGCGGGTGCATTAAAATCAATGGCCAGGTGCTTGCCTAACAGCCCTTTGGAAAACCACTGCAGACCCAGACTACTCTCATCAATCGGGTCTTCACACAAGCTTTCAATTTTGGTTTCTGCACAACTGGAAATAAATAAAATGAATGGTATCCATAGAAATAGATAAAATAATAAACGCTTTTTGAAATCCGAGTGCATTTGATTTGTTATATCTATGTTTTAGCGGGTAACGGTCAGTTTTCTCTGTCTTGTTTGATCTTTTTTAGATGATCTTCGATTTTGTTTATGTCCTCTTTGGCAATCTTGGCCAACTTATATTCGGGATCTAACTCAATTGCCTTACCAAAATACTCGCTAGCTTTTTTAAAATTTCGTTCGGCTCTATAGATCAACCCCAGGTTGAAGTAAGCCTCATCTACTTCTTTTGATTTTGTTTTTATGGCTTGTAAATGATACTTTTTTGCTTTTTCGAGCCTTCCTTGTTTGGCAAGGCATGCACCGAGAAAAATATAATGTTCAACACATCTATTTTCTTCTAGCGCTTTACGATACCAAAGCTCCGCTCGTTTATGATCTCCCTTTTCAGAATAATGATGACCAATTTGGTGGTAGACATCGGTTTTTTTCTCAGTAGGTGCTAACGAAAGTGCGGTACTTAAAGCAGCCCTTGCCCTTTTATACAAAGCAAAATGGGTTAAAGTGTCTGCTAACACTATCCATCCACAAAAATCATCAGGAAAACGCTTTGTATATTCTAATGCTAATTCATGCATACATGCAGGCGTATCGTTATTCCATGAGTTCAAAAGGATTTCCCAATGGTTTTTTCGCTCAAGTTTCATATTATTTTAATCTAACATTTATTTTTATGGTTATTCACAATAATAATGACACTAAATTTCTCAAATAACTTCCCTATCAAGCGACCTATACTGAATAGCTTCGGAGATATGGGTTGAAAGTACCTTGTAAGATTTTTCGAGGTCGGCGATAGTTCTTGCTACTTTTAGGATTCTGTCATAAGCCCGTGCACTGAGGCCAAGTTTATCAATTGCGGTTTCAAGTAGCTTGAGTCCGGCTTCGTCAGGCTTGGAATACTGTCTTACAAGCTTTGGAGTCATTTGGGCGTTTGAATGAATGCCAACTTTGGCAAATCTGTTTTTCTGGATATCTCTTGCCGTGTTTACCCTTTTTCTTATATCACTAGATTTCTCTCCGCCGGCTTCACTTGAAAGCTCTTTGTATTTTACTGGGGGAACTTCTACATGAATATCAATCCTGTCCAGAAGCGGGCCGGATACTTTTGATCTGTATCTCTGTATATGCATCGGTGAGCAGGTGCATTCTTTGTTTGGGTCGCTATAAAATCCACATGGGCAGGGGTTCATCGCAGTTACAAGCATAAGAGTAGATGGGTATGTAATAGACGTTGAAGCTCTTGCTATCGTTACTTTTCCGTCTTCAAGAGGCTGGCGCATGACTTCAAGCACATTTTTTTTAAACTCCGGAAGCTCATCCAAAAAAAGCACGCCGTTATGTGCTAGGCTCACTTCTCCGGGTTTAGGAATAGCTCCCCCGCCAATGAGTCCCGCATCGCTAATTGTATGGTGCGGAGAACGAAAAGGTCTTGTGGCAATTAAGGATGAATTAGATGGGAGTAAACCTGAAACCGAGTAAATCTTTGTAGTTTCTAATGCCTCTTCAAAGCTTAAATTCGGAAGTATTGTCGGAAGCCTTCTTGCAAGCATGGTCTTTCCTGTGCCAGGGGAGCCGATCATAAGGATGTTATGCCCTCCGGCAGCAGCCACTTCTATAGAGCGTTTTACATGCTCCTGCCCCCTTACTTCCTGAAAGTCTACCGGGTAGCTGTTGTTCTGATTAAATACCTCGCTTAGATCAACTGTTGCGGGTTCTATATCAATATTGCCGGCTAAAAACTCGATTATCTGTGATAATCTGTCTACAGGGATGACCTCTATACCATTTACCACTGAAGCCTCGGCCGCATTTTCTCTTGGAAGTATTATTCCCTTGAGTCCTTTATCCCTTACACAAAGCGCAGAAGGCAGAGTACCTTTAATGCCCTTTATTTTTCCATCAAGAGAGAGCTCGCCCAGGATTACATAGTCTTTTAGTTTAATGAGATCGATAAGACCCGATGCAGACAATATTCCTACAGATATGGGCGCATCAAGTGCTGACCCTTCCTTCTTCCTGTCTGCAGGTGCCAGGTTTACCGTGATTCTTTTCTGCGGAAACTTAAAGCCGCAATTTTTTATGGCGGCTACAACACGTTCCTTGCTTTCCTTTACTGCACCCTCGGGAAGACCCACTGTTGTAAACCCCGGAAAACCAGAGGAAATATCAACCTCTACTTCCACCAAATATGCATCTATTCCGAAAACTGCGCTACTAAATACTTTAGAGATCATTGTTAAACATATTATATTAGTATGTTATGATGAATTTAGGAAGTTATTAATTTAGGAGCTCGCATAGGACAGCAAAGTATACTAAGCTGAAACTATGCAAAAGAAGTTACTTAAGAATACAAAACTATCAAATAGTAAGATAAGCAAGCTAATACAAATGTTTGTATTGGAAGTGCCGGCATGTA
>JBFFSH010000100.1:0-7030 GCA_041572575.1 Thermodesulfobacteriota bacterium | reverse complement strand
TTTACATGCCGGCACTTCCAATACAAACATTTGTATTAGCTTGCTTATCTTACTATTTGATAGTTTTGTATTCTTAAGTAACTTCTTTTGCATAGTTTCAGCTTAGTATACTTTGCTGTCCTATGCGAGCTCCTAATTTTTTTCTGATACTAATGGAAAAGTTTAAATTAGAATACTTTAAAAATGATTTTCCCAATGAGGATTTCCCGTATTATCGCGAAATTGTTGGTGAAGAATTGTCAAAACTCAGAGAGAGATTCTGTAACTCTTTTGGTTTAAGTCACGAGCTGACACCGGCTGATATGAACAAACTTACATATGAACTTGCAAAGCATTACTATGAATTAGATAATCCGATAACAAACAATAATGATTGGAAAAAAATCATTTTGTATAGTGGAATTAATATTAAGGATGATGATAGAGTACTCATAAAATGGGAAGAGTATGGCAAAATTGATGAAATGATTTTTAAAGATGTATGTAAATATCTATATTTCATATGGTATGAACCATCTGAAGAAATAGGTCTATTTGATAATAGTTGTGAGTGGATAATTTACTTCTTCCATTACGGTGGAGTGAGATATTATAATAAATCAGAAGGATAGAACATTGCAACGGTCATATCATGTCAAGCACACAAAATAACAAAAAACCAAAACAAAAAGCCGGGGTGGTTGTATACAGGAAAAATGAAAATGGGCAGACGGAATATTTAATCATAACCTCACGAAAGTTTCCCGGCACATGGGTATTCCCGGCGGGTACTGTAGAGGAAGGTGAGACTCTGCAACAAGCTGCCGCAAGAGAGTGTGCAGAAGAGAGCGGCTATATAGTGCTAGTAGGTGAAGAAATAAAAACCATAGAAATAGAACAGAATAATAAAATTTCTCACTTTACTTTCTATCTTGCTACAATAACAGACGAAACGGATGACTACGAAAAAGACAGAAAAAGAAAATGGGTGTCATCTCTTGAACTTCCTCATGTTGCTGCTGAAATCTTTTCAGAAGTGGCAATAAAGGCTATTCAAATTATTGATTAGTCTCTGAATAAACTGCTTAAGTATTTTCTCGATTTTCCAACTGACATATTAATTTCAAAATCTATCAGTACAACTTTGCATCCTTTTCTTAAGCTTAAATGTCTAACTAACATATAGATAAATAAAAAGTTTACATGAATATGATAACTAAAAAACGAGATGAAAATGAAAAATAAAAAGTTAAGTAAATACCAAAATGATTTAAAACCATATAAGGGGGTAACACCTATGTTACAGATAAGAAATATAGCAGTAGCTTTAATGATTGTTTTTGCAGTTGGAACCACATTTGCATCTTTATCACATGCAGGGGATGAGGCTCATAAGGATGAGATTAAGTCTATGACAGGCGATTTTATCTGCGTGCTTCCTATGGATGCTAATGGCGAGGTTAAAGCCGTTATAGCTTCAGGCGACTGTTCAGGATACTCTCCACACGTACATGTTTTCAGAGAAGCTGGTACAGCCAATGTATTCTCAATAGAAGCTACACCGGAAAAGTTAAAAGAACTGGAACAATCTTCTAATAAAACGGGTATCACACTTGCAGGCAAGATCGCAGGCAGCACCAGAGGCTGGGTATTATCAGTACAATAGTTATTAATTCCTATTAATCTGAATTAAAGCAAGATCCCCGGGTCTGACTCTACAGTTGGGCCCGGGTTTTTATTTTTATTTGAACATCACTGAATAAGCTTATTAACGGTCCTGTCTACATCATTTTATGACATGCATGTTATCAATTTTGACATTGATATATAAATAAATACAATGAAATTGTAAAATGATTGCTTATAGGAGCTAACATGAATTGTCTCAATTGTAATACAGAACTGGACAGCAAAGTATTTGGAGATTTAGAGGTTGATGAATGTGCAAAATGTAAGAGTATATGGTTTGATAGTGATGAGCTACGCAAAGCCAAAGACCTTACTGATGAAAATTTAAACTGGATGGATTTTGAAATCTGGAAACATGAACATCTTTTCAAAACCAAATCAAAGGACCTTCCTTGTCCAAAGTGCAGTAAAGCATTGGTTTCAATTAATTATGCCGATACAGGTGTGACGATAGATCACTGCCCTTCGTGTAAAGGCAGTTGGCTGGAAAAAGGTGAATTTGAAAATATCATTGAGGCTCTAACAAATGAGATGCAATCAAAATCATTTTCTGAGTACGTTAGCTCAAGTATAGAAGAGGCAAAAGAGATTATCACAGGCCCTGAATCATTTCACTCGGAATGGAAAGATTTCTCTATAGTTCTAAAATTGCTTCAAATCAGGCTGTTTGTAGAAAAACCAAAACTTATAGAAACAATAAATTCTATACAAAAGGCTAGTCCAATAAGATAAATATAACTAGATATAGTGTGACAATGCTTAATCGGTTTAGTCTGTATATATTTAAAATTATATTACTGAATAAGCTTTTTTAGTATCCTGTCAAAATCATCCGAAGAGTTATAGTCGATCTCTATTTTACCTTTCCCTTTTTTATTAACTATACGCACATTTGTAGAAAGGGCAGATTTTAACTGATTTGTGAAAAATTTTATATTCAAGTCTTCCTCAGCCGGTTGAGCACTTGTATCTTTTTCTGTACTGGAAAGAAGTTTTTTAATAAGCGCTTCAGTATTTCTTACTGAAAGTCCGCCTGATATTATTTTCTCCAAAACCATGTTTATCTTTGCAGCATCTTCTAGACTAACAAGCGCTCTTGCATGCCCCTGACTGATCTGCCCTGATGACAGTGCGTCCAATGCCCTTGTGGATAGCTTTAAAAGTCTTAAACTGTTTGTGACTGTAGTTCTGTCCTTGCCAATCTGCTTTGCTATTTCTTCATGAGTGAGGTCGTACTGGCTAATAAGCATCTCATACGCCCGGGCTTCTTCCACAGGATTTAAATCTTCTCTTTGCAGGTTTTCAATTAATGCTAATTCAAGCGATTGTTGGTCGTTAACTTGCCTAACAATCACGGGTACCTCATTTACCCCTGCCTTTTGTGCCGCTCTCCATCTTCTTTCCCCTGCAATTATTTCAAGACCCCTATCGGTGTTTCTAACAATAATGGGCTGAATAACCCCATTTTCTGCAATCGAAGCAGAGAGCTCTTCAATGCTTTTATCTGTAAAATGTTTTCTGGGCTGATCAGGATTTGGAAAGATTTTATGAATGCTAACCTTTGTTGCATTTTTATCCGAAGGCTCACTATTTTTCTTTTCATCTTTAACTATGAGCGCATCCAGTCCTTTTCCGAGTACTCCTTTTTTACTCAACTCCTATAGCCTCCGTTGTTGTTTTCTATGATCTCCCTTGCAAGAGATATATAACTCTGCGCTCCCTTTGAGGTTGCATCATAGAGTAAAATAGGTAAACCATGGCTTGGGCACTCTGCAAGCCTCACATTTCTTGGGACGATGGTATCGAAAACTTTATCTTTAAAATAGGTTCGCACTTCATTTACGATTACACTGCTTAACCTGTTTCTGCTGTCAAAAAGAGTAAGTAGATAACCTTCTACCTGAATATCTGAGTTTAGACGTTCTTTTATAAGGTTAATTGTCCTGTTTAACTGGCTCAGTCCTTCAAGCGCATAATATTCGCACTGCACTGGTATTAATACAGAATCTGCCGCAGCTAGTGAATTAATGGTAAGTAGGTTAAGTGATGGTGGGCAGTCTATCAATATATAATCAAAATCTAGTACAATTTTAGATATCGCCTCCTTTAGTTTCCATTCCCTGTTTTCAACACCTATAAGCTCAATCTCCGCTCCGGTAAGTTCTGCATTAGAAGGGCATAAAAAAAGATAATCATTTAGGACGCTTTGGTGAACTTTTTTAATAGAATTTCTAATGTCTGATCTTCCCAGCAATACATCATATACAGTGGTTTCAGACTCATTTTTATCTATTCCAACACCGCTAGTAGCATTTGCCTGCGGGTCGAGATCTATTATAAGAGTTTTTTTTTGCGCAGCAGCAAGTGAGCAGCCAAGGTTTATTACAGTGGTGGTTTTTCCTACCCCGCCTTTTTGGTTAGTAACGCAGATTGTTTTTCCCATCTCTTACAAGCAGAGATAATAAACCTCTAAGGTATTTCAGTCAACAAATTTTTTGACTTTTAACAAAGAATCAGACCATAGTATATATTATTGTTTTTTGATAAATAATTGATTGTATGTTGGATATAAATACATTACAATATAAGTAAGGGTGTTCACATTTTAACAAATGTTTACAGTGGTCAAAAAATATTTAATATATTTCTTGACATAGATTTTTTATGTTTTATATTAACCACCCTTTTAAGTATTAAATTGATCTTTGAAAATTGAATAGCAGACACATTATCGCCATTTGAAGCGGGTAGTAAAGTTTTAAAAATAGTCAGATTAACATGAAGAGTTTGATCCTGGCTCAGAGCGAACGCTGGCGGCGTGCTTAACACATGCAAGTCGAGCGAGAAAGCTCCTTCGGGAGTGAGTAGAGCGGCGGACGGGTGAGTAATGCGTGAATAACCTGCCCTTAGGACTGGGATAACTTCGGGAAACTGGAGCTAATACCGGATAAGACCACGATTTCTCAGGATTTTGTGGTAAAAGGTGGCTGCTTGCAGCTATCACCAAAGGATGGGTTCACGTTCCATCAGGTTGTTGGTGAGGTAAAGGCTCACCAAGCCTAAGACGGATAGTTGGCCTTAGCGGGTGGCCAACCACACGGGGACTGAGACACGGCCCCGACTCCTACGGGAGGCAGCAGTGAGGAATATTGGGCAATGGGCGCAAGCCTGACCCAGCGACGTCGCGTGGGGGATGAAGGCCTTCGGGTCGTAAACCCTTGTCATAGGGGAAGATGGGTGTATGTGCTAATATCACATACACTTGACGGTACCCTAAAAGGAAGCCCCGGCTAACTCCGTGCCAGCAGCCGCGGTAATACGGAGGGGGCAAGCGTTGCTCGGAATTACTGGGCGTAAAGGGTCCGCAGGTGGTTTTGTAAGTTAGATGTGAAAGCTCCGGGCTCAACCCGGAAAATGCATCTAATACTGCAAGACTAGAGTCTAGGAGAGGTTGGCGGAATTCCCGGTGTAGCGGTGAAATGCGTAGATATCGGGAGGAACACCAGCGGCGAAGGCGGCTAACTGGCCTAGTACTGACACTCATGGACGAAAGCGTGGGTAGCGAACCGGATTAGATACCCGGGTAGTCCACGCCCTAAACGATGGATGCTAGGTGTAGGGATTTAAATCTCTATGCCGTAGCTAACGCATTAAGCATCCCGCCTGGGGAGTACGGTCGCAAGGCTGAAACTCAAAGGAATTGGCGGGGGCCCGCACAAGCGGTGGAGCATGTGGTTTAATTCGATGCAAAGCGAAGAACCTTACCAGGGTTTGACATACTTTCTTAAGCCGGTGTGAAAGCATTTGGTGGCGTAAAGTTTACTTTATGCAGTTTGTACAGGTGCTGCATGGCTGTCGTCAGCTCGTGCCGTGAGGTGTCCGGTTAAGTCCGGTAACGAGCGCAACCCTTACTCTGTGTTATACGTGTCACAGGGGACTGCCGGTATAAAGCCGGAGGAAGGTGGGGATGACGTCAAGTCAGCATGGCCTTTATGTCCAGGGCTACACACACGCTACAATGGCCGGTACAATGGGTCGCGAAGCCGCGAGGCGGAGCCAATCCTCCAAAGCCGGTCTCAGTTCGGATTGTAGGCTGCAACCCGCCTGCATGAAGTCGGAGTTGCTAGTAACCGCAGGACAGCTATACTGCGGTGAATACGTTCCCGGGCCTTGTACACACCGCCCGTCACGTCATGGAAGCTGGCAACACCTGAAGTCGGTGACCCAACCGCAAGGAGGGAGCCGCCCAAGGTGGGGCTGGTGACTGGGACGAAGTCGTAACAAGGTAGCTGTACCGGAAGGTGCGGCTGGATCACCTCCTTTCTAAGGGAATTCGAGCAAAGGCCTGTGGGCCGGCGCTCTACTTCCAAAGTACGAACCGTAATACAAATTCGTCTTTTCCGCGGTGAAAAGACGTCTGGGCTTGATCTCCATACTTTCTATCACTCTTCAGCGGTTGAGGTGCCCACGGGCCTTTAGCTCAGTCGGTTAGAGCGTTCCTCTGATAAGGGAAAGGTCTCTGGTTCGAATCCAGAAAGGCCCACTGGCAGGGAGCATCCACGAATGGGGATGTAGCTCAGTTGGGAGAGCGCTGCCTTTGCAAGGCAGAAGTCACGGGTTCGAGTCCCGTCATCTCCACCTGAGCATACCTACAGAGGAGGTTCGCCGGGTTTGGGAAAGACTCTGAAGTCAGGAACTTAATAGAAAAGCTCGAGCACAAGCGTGCGAGGTCTGCGTGGCCCGGCGGTGTGCCGGGTCACGGCGCGTAAAACAGTTTGACCCTCGAGGCGGGCTCACCAGCAAGGCTGGTGAAACGGCCTGGGCGGCCAAGCTGCCCGAACTGGAGAAGATCCCAGTAGAAGATAGCACCTTAACAACCGAATAGCTGACAAAAAGAATCCTAGAAATAAGTAAGTGGAAGAACGTCAATTTCTCCGCATCACGTTGTGTTAAGCTACTAAGGGCGTACGGTGGATGCCTTGGTGCCAAATGCCGATGAAGGACGTGGAACACTGCGATAAGCCTCGGGGAGCCGTGTGCAGGCTGCGATCCGGGGATGTCCGAATGGGGAAACCCGACGCCGCGATCCGGCGTCATCCCTCTACTGAACACATAGGTGGAGGGAAGGGAACCTGGGGAACTGAAACATCTTAGTACCCAGAGGAAAAGAGATCATTCCGCTAGTAGTGGCGAGCGAACGCGGAATAGCCCAAACCGGCCTAGCTTGCTGGGCCGGGGTTGTAGGACCGGCAGATGGGAGTGATAAATCAGAGGGTTAGCAGAATGGTGTTGAATAGCCTACCATAGAGGGTGCTAGTCCCGTATGCGAAAATCGTCTGACTCCCGCCGGGATCCTGAGTAC
>JBFFSH010000099.1:0-7115 GCA_041572575.1 Thermodesulfobacteriota bacterium | reverse complement strand
CTTATCATCGAGTTTTAATATTTTTTCTATAAGAAGAGGAAGGCCAACAAGAAACTTAATGTTAGTGGCCAAATCTTTATCTGATATTTCCTTTTTTGATACTGCCAATATATTTGAGAGCATATAAAACACTATAAGCTGTGTTGTAAAAGCCTTTGTGGAGGCAACACCTATTTCGGTTCCTGCACTGGTATATATCACATGGTCCGACTCTCTTGAGATTTTGGAGTTTTCCACATTGGTAATTGCAAGCGTCATGGCACCCAGTCTTTTTGCTTCAGCAAGTGCCTCTGAAGTATCGGCTGTTTCTCCGGATTGAGATACAACTACAACCATAGTGCTTCTATCAATAATAGGGTTTGAGTATCTAAACTCTGAAGCAATATTAACCTCTACAGGAATTCTTGAGAGATTTTCAATGAGCTGCTTTCCTACTAAACACGCATGATAAGAAGTGCCGCAGCCAAGCGCAATAATTTTTTTCACTTTACTAAACTGTCTGGGCTTTATAGATTCAAGCTCAATATTACTGTGGTCACTGCTTAGCTTGCCTCTAAGTGTGTCAAGAGCCGATCTTGGCTGCTCATAAATCTCTTTTAGCATAAAATGCTTAAAGCCGCTCTTTTCAAAACTGCCGGGATCCGAGCTTACAAGTACCTCTTCTCTATCAAGCCTGTTACCCTTAAGGTCTGTTATATTGATATGATCTTTTTCAATTACTGCCATATCGCCGTCCTGCAGATATATAATACGGTTTGTATGGGAAATGATTGCAGGAATATCAGAGGCAATGTAGTTTTCATTTTCGCCAAGCCCTATTACTACTGGAGAAAAGTTCCTGAGCACAATTAACTTTTCGGGCTCTTTTTGCGTCACAGCTGCAACAGCACAGGCGCCTTCGACTTTGTTAAATGCTGCTCTTGCAGAGTCTTCAAAACTCATTCCTGCTGCAAGACCCGATTCTATTAGATGAGCAAGAATTTCTGAATCCGTATCGGATATAAATTCAAACCCGCTTTTTTGAAGCTGAGCTTTAAGCTTTACATAGTTTTCAATAATTCCGTTATGAACAACTGAGGTTGAGCCCGATGTATGAGGGTGTGCATTCGCTTCATTTGCCAGTCCATGTGTAGCCCACCGGGTATGACCAATACCAAGCTGTCCCTCCAACCTTGCCTTTTTCGCTTTCTTTTGCAGGTCTGCTACTTTACCCTTGCATTTTATTATACTGGTTTGGTTGTTATCTAAAACGGCCAATCCCGATGAGTCATAACCTCTGTATTCAAGACGCGACAGCCCATCTAATAAGACTTGTTTTGTTTTTCTATAATCTCCGATGTATCCGACAATGCCGCACATATTATTTTTTCTTATTAGGGCGTTTCCAGTTTTTTATCTCAATTTGCTTCGATCTTTCAATAGCAAGCGCATTTTCACTAACCTCTTTTGTTATAGTTGATCCTGCACCGGTTGTAGCATTCTTTCCCACCTTTACAGGCGCTACGAGCATCGTATCACTTCCTATGAAAACCCCGTCTTCTATAATTGTCTCATTTTTATTAATCCCGTCGTAATTGCACGTGATAGTACCTGCACCAATATTTACGTTTTCTCCAAGTGTGGCATCACCCACATAAGATAAGTGCGGTACTTTTGATCCGGGACCAACTTTGGTTTTCTTTAGCTCTACGAAATTACCAATCTTTGCATTATCACAAACTACCGTTTCGGGCCTTATATTTGCAAATGGCCCGATGATAATGTTGTTTTTTATTTGCGCCTGTTCTATAAAACAGTTCATCCTTACAGTAACATCTGACCCTATCATTGAATCTTTTATCCAGCAAGATGGACCAATTGTACAATTAGCGCCTATGATGCAATCGCCATAAATATAAGTATTGGGATATATAGTTGTATCCTTTGATATTTTTACGTTTGGTGAAATATATGTTGAATCCGGGTCTAGTATTGAAACACCATTTGCTAAATGCTTTGATACAATTTTATTTCTAATTAAATTTTCGGCGCACACAAGCTCACTCCTTGTGTTTACTCCCAGGATTTCATTAATATCTTTTAGTTTCTTAACACCTATTTTCTTATTATTTTCATAAGCTATATCTATTATTTGAGGCAGGTATAACTCTTTTTGTGAATTGTCTGGAACAAGCTTTGTAAGGCTCTCCCACAAAAAAACCGAATTAACTATATAAGCTCCTGAGTTTATTTCCCTTATCTTTTTTTGTTGCAGGCTGCAATCCTTTTGCTCAACAATGCCAACCACTTCGCCTTTACCGTTTCTTATAACCCGCCCATAACCATCGGGATTATCTACTTCGCCGGTTAGCACGGATACTGAGAATTTATTCTCGGCATGCTGCTTTAGGAATGATTTCAGAGTGTTTGATGTTATAAGAGGAAAATCCCCATTTAAAATTAATATATCACCATTATAATTTTTAAATTGCTCCTTGGATGACATAACGGCATGGCCTGTTCCCAGCTGCTGTTTTTGGTACACGAACTTCACCTGGCTGTTATATAACTCATTTTGAATAAGTTTAGATTCATGTCCTATAACAATGAATATATCTTTTGGGTTTACGGAACCAACAGTATTTAAAACATAATTTATTAGTGGAATGCCAAGAATAGGATGAAGGACCTTTGGAACTTGTGATTTCATTCTCCTGCCCATGCCGGCTGCAAGAATCAAACACTTAAAACCCTGTCTTTTACTTTCTGCCATAGTCATCCTCTATCCTTATTACATCTTCAAGATCAGGGGTTGATACTTCTACTACCATCGAATCTTGTAGAGCTTTTAGTCTGTGTCTGGTATAGGGTTTAATTCTTACCGAATCTCCAGGGAGGAAGTTTTTTGACTCCATCTGTCCATTTTCTGCCTGAATCTCGAGTATAAGCTTGCCCTGCTGCACATATAAAGTTTCATCTTTTTGTTCATGATACTGCAAGCTTAGCTTGTGTCCTTTGTCTATTGATAGAATTTTACCAACATACTTATCTGTAACCGCCCACCAAAGCTCATAGCCCCACGGTTTATCAATTTTTTTAACCGGATCAAATGACATAATTAATTTACAAAATATAAAGAAGGAAAATTAAAAATACTGTTATTTAATACATTTAAAATGGAACATCATCATCACTTCCAAACGAATCATCATCTAACTCAAAGTCGTCGGGTAGTTTGGCATCTGACTTATCAGCCTCAGCTTGTTTTTCACCTGCCGGGCTTAATATCTGCATCTGATTTGCAACTATTTCGGTTGTCCACCTTTTATTTCCCTGATTATCATCCCAGGAGCGGGTACGAAGCGAGCCTTCTACATAGACCATCTTACCCTTGCTTAAGTATTCTCCGCAGATTTCAGCCAGTCTCCCCCAGGCAACTACTCTGTGCCATTCTGTATATTCCTGCTTTTCTGTATCCTTTGATCCTCTGACCTCTGTGGTTGCAAGGGTAAAATTAGCAACAGGCTGCCCATTTGTTGTATATCTAAGCTCAGGGTCTTTGCCAAGCCTTCCTATTAACATTACTTTGTTCACGCCTCTCATAAATTACCTCTTAACTTTTATCTAAAGTTGATTTTATCATTTGTACATTAAAAAATCTACCTACCGGCCGGCACATACACGGCAGATATAATATAATTAGATATACTTCAGTATCTAAAAAATACCAGAAATTACAATATTTGATTTGTAAGGTTAAAGAAATTATTCAGTATCCTGCCTGTAAGCCCCCAAATAAAATAATCTGCATACCTGTATTCGAATGCTTCTTTTCTAAATTCATTATTATATTTACTAAGATTATCGAGATAAATAGCATTTAGATCATTAATCGGGATCCATACTGCTTCTGATACTTCATGATTTATTTCTATTGTAGTATCATGGGTTAAATAACTAACATATGGAGTTACAATGAATTTTCTGGCAGCAGGAGTGCTGGGATTACAGTCATCAAGCCTTCCTAGTAAAATTGAATTTCTAATTAAATCAATGCCTACTTCTTCTAAGGTTTCTCTCCGGGCTGCTTGTAGCCTATCTTCATGATCGTGTTTTTTACCCCCCGGAAATGCCATATGTCCAGAAAAAACATCTGTATCATTGGTTGATCTTCTGATTAACAGGGCCTGCAAGCAATTGTCGTATTCTCTTATTATCATCATAACAGCAGCATAGATGTTTGTGCTGTCACCCGTAATCTCTATACGTCCTGCATCAAGCAATACCTGTTTTATAGATGTCAATTTATCGCTACACATTACAATCCAACTTATTAACTAGAAATTTACTTATCAAACTATTGTATTATTATCTTGGAAATAAATATCGGTTTAACCTTAGATAGATTAATATATAATATGGATTTTAGAACTACAATTTTGTCTTTTCTATACAAATATTTTCCATTTGATCTAAAAGGCGATGCAAAATCAATAAATCGCAAACAAGATTACCGGGTTTCATGCATAATAAATTTTTATAAAAGAACCGATTTACTCAGAAACATACTCACATGCCTCAAAGAGCAGGAGTTTGATAAAAACGATTTTGAGGTTGTTCTTGTTGAAGATCAGGGAGGCACAGAACAAGGGAGAGAATTAATCCGAGAGTATAGCTCTTCTCTAAATACAAATTACATAAAGCTAGACAAGAACTATGGCAGAATGGGTTATTCCAGAAATGTGGGCATTTCCAATGCTAAAGGGAAATATCTTCTGCTTTTGGATGATGATACAATTATTTTACAAAAAAACTTTCTATCAAATCTTATAGATGAGTTTAATGATAAGCAGGCTGATGGTATAATCCCCAAAGGTTTTTCAAGCTTTTGTGTGGTTGAAGGGCAATATGAGCATCACGACTTATATTTTCCGGCCAGCAAATGCACGGCTTATAATAAAAACGTGTTAATCGAACTTGGAGGGTTTGTTGATGAAATTATCGGCCAGGAGGATGTTGAATTTTATATGAGATTTTCACTTGCAGGAAAACAATTCTATAATTCTAGTACTCTGGAATATTTTCATCCGCCCTTTATATTTAATAATTTAAACAAAGCCGCTGCAGTGGGGCTATCATATACTAATATACGGTATAGATATCCGCTTATAATTTGGATAATGCTCATTATAAATGGCCTCAGATATCTGCCATATATTTTATTTCCGCTTACTGAAAAAATGAGAATGGAAATAACTTTCAGCAGGGGTTTTCTATATGGAATATATTGTTCAATTACTGGTAAGGATATTGGGTATTCCTAGGATATAAGAATTAAACATGAAACTTTTTACCAGATTATACCCTTACAAAGACCTTCTTATAGTTTATATATTTAGAGAGTTTTCTATAAGATACAAGCAGTCACTCCTTGGTATACTTTGGGCGATAATACAACCTTTAAGTATGATGCTGCTTTTTACTTTCATTTTTACGTATATATTAAAACTAGAAGTGTCAAACTATCCAAAAGCACTATTTTTCTATGCAGGTGCACTACCCTGGGCTTTTTTTTCAACGTCTGTTACAGGATCGATAAATAGCCTGTCCAATAACTACGATTTAATTACTCAAATTTACTTTCCAAGAGAGATACTTCCAATTGCAAAAGTTATCTTGGGACTCATTGATTTTTTAATTGCATTCGTCTTTTTTATAGCTCTAATGGTCTATTTTAAAATGGACTTCACAATATATTTCCTTTGGATTATACCCCTTTTACTTTTGCTAATTATATTTTCAACTGCGCTCAGTTTTTTGTTTTCAAGCTTAAATGTTTACTACAGAGATGTGGGACTTGCTTCAGGGTTTTTCATACAACTACTTTTTTTTATATCTCCAGTTTGGTATTCAATAGACCATCTAGATATAAAACTAAAACTAATCTTGTTTTTAAATCCACTGACTTTTATTATTGAAAATATAAGGAGATGCACACTTGAAGGTAGGGATATTATCCTTTGGCAGCTTGGTTTTGTATCATTGATAATCTGTGTCTTTTATGTAATATCGTATAAACTTTTTACTAAAATTGAGAAAAACTTTGCAGATGTCATCTGAACCAATAATAAAATTATCAAACATTTGGAAAAAATACACTCTTAAAGGGTACTTCCATAATTCTTTAAGAGAAGATATCACTAGTGTATTTAGCCAAAAGAAAGACGATTTTTTAAGAAATAATGAATTTTGGGCTCTAGAAAATATTAATTTAAGTATAAAAAAAGGTGATTGTATAGGCATATATGGATCAAATGGTTCAGGTAAAACTACAATATTAAAATTAATAGCTTCAGTCACATACCCGACTCAGGGCAACATTATGGTAAATGGGCGAGTGGCACCTCTTATTGCCGTTGGTGCGGGTTTTCACAAAGATTTAACCGGAAGGGAAAACATATTAATGAATGGTGCAATAATTGGTATGACAATCTCAGAAATTAAAGAAAATTTCGATAGTATTATTGAATTTGCTGAATTGCAGAAATTTGTTGATATGCCTATTAAAAGATACTCAAGTGGCATGAGAGTCAGATTGGGATTTTCTATTGCCATTCACAGCAAAGCTGAAATTTTATTAATAGACGAAATACTGGCCGTCGGGGATAAGTCTTTTAGAAACAAGTGTAGTGAAAAACTTATAGAACTTGTACAAGGGGATAAGACAATTGTCATGGTTTCACATGATATAGAACGAATGAAAGAAATTACTGACAGAATAGTTTATATTGAAAAAGGTCTGCTCTCGAGCTAGTAGTTTAGCTTTATTAATATGCATTAAAAATAAAACTATTATAGTTCGTTACGATAAATTTTGCAACATATTTATTGTAAGTTGGGTGGCGAAGCTGTATTCTAGATATTATGAAATTTAAGAATGCTAATATTCTAATTACTGGTGAAACGGGCTCATTTTGAAAAAAATTACTCAAACAATATTAGAAGACTATAAACCAAATTAAGCATTAATTTTTAACCAAGATGAAATCAAACAGCATAAATTGAAAACTAATTATGATGACAACAGCTTAAATTTTTATTGGTTACATAAGTGATAAATACAGACATAGAACTGT
>JBFFSH010000098.1:0-7378 GCA_041572575.1 Thermodesulfobacteriota bacterium | reverse complement strand
GGGTACTTCTCTAGAGTGAAATGGGCTTACAGAAACCATAGAGGACTGGCTAAACACAAGAGAATTAATTACTTCAAATGGTACACCTTTTTAAAGCAAATCTGACTCAAATTAGCACACATTTTTTGCAATTATGCCCATCTCGAAAACAAACTTTATTGTTAAGATAAAGTTTGGTTTCACATGATCGAAGTCTATATCCTGATAAATTAAGCAGTACTAACCGGATTCAAATTAGTGAGAGATCCTTTTATTCGAATTAACCCAAGTAGTAGAAAAAGATTTCTCACTACGTTCAGAATGACATATTGGAGCAGTTAGGGTCTTCGGGTCAAGGGGTTAGGGTCTAGTGTTTGACAGGTGACCTTAAGACCCAAACATGGTGGTTTTGGACAACTCATGTCCAAAAGGTCAAAAGGTCATCCGGTCAGGGTCTATACCCTGAACTTTTGACCTTTTGACCGTAACTCATAATTTATGTCTTCTTACTAACAGGATTTCTTATATTATCTAATATTTCATTAAAATATTGACATGGTTCTTCAATATCTGTCTCTTCTAATTTCCCGAAGACTATGAATATTACATTAAAAATAATAGCAACTGGAATCAATATAACTAGTGAGAAATTCAAACTGTAACCTGCAATTTTCGGTAGTAGATATATAGAGAAACCACAAATAGAAGAAAATACACTATATACAATGTCAGTTGTTGATGAAAATCCTAGCTTTGAAGAACAATTTTTACAAGTAATTGTATATCTTCCACCCAATTTAAATCTGTCTCTAAGTGTAATACTCTCTTCTTCACACACCGGACACTTGTATTTCTTGTTTAGAATCATGATTATACCCTGTCCCTTACTATATATGGTGACATGAAGAATAAGGATTGCAACTGTTTACACTCTGGCAGTTTCAATGTGACGTAAGAAGTTGTCACTCTGAGTGAAGCGAAGAGTCTAATTAGATTCTTCGGCTTTGCCTCAGAATGACAGTATAGGGGGGGAATGTCCTACATTTACACCCCACCTCTTCTAGTTTATCATTCCCACGCTCTGGAATCCCTAAAAAATGGATATATATTAGAGAGAGAATGAAGGCTTCTAATAACAACAAATACGGGTTTATTGTAAACGCCAAATCCGGCAGGGGAAATGCAAAGGCACGTGTAAAGATTGCAGAGGATTTTTGTGAAAAGAACAGCATCTCATACAGCGTATTTCATACCGAATACGCAAAGCATGCCACAGAGCTTGCCGCACAGTGCGTAAAGGATGGCTACGGCGTGGTTGTTGGAATAGGCGGTGACGGCACTTCTCACGAGATTGCAAATGCGCTTATAGGCACAGACACTGCTCTTGCCATACTGCCGTCAGGCAGCGGCAATGACTTTCCAAAATCTGTAAACGTTCCACTGGACTTTATAGACGCTCTAAATGTCCTTGTAGATCACGAAGTAAAACAGGTGGATGTTGGCAAACTGGAAAATGAGTTCTTTATAAACGGCATAGGTTTTGGCATGGATGGTGCAGTAGCTCACAGGTTTAAAGACTACAGCCTTATACGAGGGGAGCTTGCTTACATACTGGGAGCCGTGATAGAGGCGTTTTCATTTCCGGGATTCAGAGTAGATATTGCAATTGGAGAGTGGAGGTATAGCGGCAGTATACTTCTAGCAGGCGCATCGAACGGATCGTATCATGGAGGCAAGTTTCAGCTTGCTCCCGACGCAAAAGTGGACGACGGGCTGCTTGATATGTATATAATTAAAAATATGCCGACACTCTCAAGGCTCATCAAGATTCCAAAGGTACTCTCAGGCACGCACACAAGCCTTGAAGAGGTTTTCATAAAAGCAAGCACATCTATGGAAGTTACTCTTGATGAACCAATACCGGCACATATGGACGGCGAACCCTTTATTTTACAGGCCGGATACCATAAAATAGAGGTAAGGGAAAAGGCGCTTAAGGTGCTTTCTGCAAAATAGGAACTATTACAGATAATAAGAGGTATTTTTAGAAATGTTTAATACAATAAAAGGACACGTATCTATTTTGTCGGTGACGGTGATCTTTGGCACCCTGGCCATGATCCTTTCACTTATTAATAAGACATGGACATTTAAATATGCGGTGAAACCCTGGGGTACATATATACTAAAGGGCTGTGGGGTGAGGCTTGACATTGAAGGGCTTGAACACCTTCCGCAGGACCCGTGCATTCTTATGTATAACCATTCAAGCTCGTTTGATATTTTTGCCTTTGCAGCAGGGGTGCCCTTCGAATGGCGGGCAATAATGAAGGATGAGGTAGCCAAGATTCCTTTTGTGGGCTGGGTGTGCAGGCTTACCGGACAGTATTTTGTGGCAAGAGACGGCGGCTCGAGAGATTTAAACATGGTAAAAGAGATTGTAGAAAAAATAAAGCACGGCCCCTCTGTACTGGTTGCCCCCGAGGGTACAAGAAGTAAAGACGGTAATCTGCTGCCATTTAAAAAAGGCGGGTTTGTAATAGCTTTACAGGCCAAGGTTCCTGTGGTGACCATGGTGATTACCGGCGGAAATGATGTATATCCCAAAGGTTCAAAACAGATCAAGCCCGGGGTTATGAATATAAAGTATTTCGAACCCATACATGTTGACGAGCTTGGAAGGGGAAGGCAGGCAAGGGAGCAGCTTGAAAAAGTGGTAAGAGGGCAGATGATATCTGTTCTTGGCGAGGATAAGGACACGCAGGTTACCGATGAGGGTTAAGACCACAATCCTGTCATTTTTATAAACCTTTATTTATATATTGAGAAATAATTATTATTCATTACAATACAGGGTTTTCGTTTTCAAATTTAATCAGAGTACTAGGAGTTTATGTCTACATTAGCTGACCTTGATTTAAAGACTATAATGAAACTTACGGGGATCCCCACCCAGAAGGATCTTGTAAACCCAAAAGAGCCTCTTCAGATGGCAAAGAAAGTGAGGGTTACATTCAGGCCTCTTCCAGACGGATATAGCAATAAAGAGATTATAAAGTTTAGAGAAGTACTGCAGCAAAAACTAAAAGAATGCGGCGTAGAAACCCTAACCTGGGAAGAGTCAACAGAAAAACCCACCGGATCATTCATAAACCGGTTTATATTAGGCAGAAGAGTCAAAAGGAACGTACATGCCGTTATTGATGTAAAACGCGAATATTCCATCATCAGAAAAGCGTTTAGCAATTTTGCTGAATTTATCTACGGAACGATGCGCGATCCTGAAAGATCGGTCATGGGAATACTCAAGATAAGCGGCTGGGCCGATAACTTCACTGCAAGGTGGCTAGCCGATCCATACAACACTCAGGTCGTTACCCTGAAATCGCTGGATTCGGAGTTTATAGATAAAGAGACCCCTTATGACAGAAAGATAGTAATCGGCCTGCAGGACCTTATCTCCACAATGTCTGAAATCGTGATAGGTATATCGCACGACAAGTTTTCGATTGTAAATATGAACCTGTCCGATTCGTCTTATACTCATGAAGAGATAGATGATTTTATCAAAAAATCTTTTATACCCAAGATATATGCTCCTATAAAGCCTCCTGTGCTCAACAGGTTTATTCAAAGCGAGTTTGAGCCTTCAGAATCAAAATTTGCTAACAGGTTATCCGAGCTTGGAAAGCAGCTTAAAAAGACAGACCTCTTTCCTCATGGCTCAAAGTTCAGCGACAAGATCCCCAGGCAGTCCCACAGGGACGTTGTTGAAAAAATACTGGAAGGAAGAACCGGCGTATCTTATGGCTTCATTGCTCTGGTTGAATCTCCGCAGTATGAAGGTAAAAAAATAATCACACCTCAGAAATGGGCAAAACTCTTAGAAATTAAAAATATAAACAATGAATATGTAAGAGAAGATTCGGATGGCAGGTGGTATATAAAATCGGTAATTAGAGGCAAGACAATATATCAGCAGGTTCCCGATATCTGGATCTGCACTTCGAGATCAGGAAGCGATAAGACTAACCTCGATACGAAGTCTGATGTGGTGAGGGTAGGGCTTATAAAGGGTAAGCTCTATTTGCAGACCCCCAAAGGGGTTGATCTGAAAAGACGTGATATACGGCCGTCTTTTGACACTTACGTAATACTGGCACAGGCTCTTTCATGTGCCCTTTATACCCCTGAGATAATTGAAGACGGAATACCCATAGTACATTTTCATGGTTATCCCGACCCGCAGTGGTTTAGCAAGAATGAGTATCATATAGGCGCTCAAAACCCGTCAATGCCATGCGGTACGATAGAGGCAGCGCTTCTAAACTTTGCCGGGGTCTATGATATAGCAAATGAAAATAGAGAAATCATGAACCTTCTGTGTTTGGTGGAATCTGATCACGGGGTAAACATCTTAGGGCCTAAGCCTGAGTATATTGTAGAAAGGCTAATGGAAGGCTCGGCATCGGGTGATATTATGCTTGGCGGAAGATTCCTTCCGGAGTTAAAAAAAGCAGGCGTATAATTAAATTAATCAATTAATAAACAGAGACCGGAAAATATGAGTATAGAAGATAAATTAGCACAGATAATACTTGCAAGGCACTGCAAGACCACATGGAACCTGGAAAAAAGGCTTGTTGGAATATCCGATCAGCCTCTATGTGAGTTTGGCCTGAATGAAGCGCATGAAACAGCGCCGAAACTCAAGAGCCTTGGTCTTGACAGGATAGTCTCAAGCCCCCTCAGAAGGGCGCATCATACCTCGGAGATCTATTCGAAATTCCTTGGTATACCGCTTACCATAAATGAGGGTTTAAGAGAGATAGACCACGGGGAGTGGAACGGAATTAAGTTAGCCGAGCTTTTGGAGGATGAAACATCTGACTTTAAGATCTGGTATAACGATCCCACAAAAATTCCTATTCCCGGAGGTACTGAGCCTATACTGGACGCTCAGGAGAGGATAAAGAAAACAATAAAGGAAATACTTCTAGCCTATCCTGCAGAGACAGTGCTAGTAGTGATGCACAAACACATAAGGTCTATATTCACCTGTTTTTTAAACGGGCTTCATCTTAGTAACTTTAGAGAAAACATAGATGACAGCGTGCTTCCAATTGAGCTATCAAAAGAGCAGCTTATAAGCGCTTACGGACTAGAGTAAATCTCTTATCTTCTAAGCTGCCAGTTTCCAAACCTGTAAATAAACCCGGCCTTGATATTTAGTCTTTCAAGCTCCCATGCCTTTGGAAACGGAACATATGGAGCTGCTACCCTTATAGCCCTTAGAGCTTCATTGTCCAGTCTCGGAAAGCCCGAGGTTTCCAGAAGTTTTACGTCTTCTAACTGTCCATTACTGCTGAGAGTAAAAATAAGAAGAAGCTCTCCCTGCTCGCCTTTTAGTTTTGATGCCTTGGGGTAGCTCCACACACCTTCTATCTGTCTTTTTATTTTTAGAAAATAGGACAGATATTTATATTCGGTAGTGTTCCAGTCCACTGTGTCTTCTTTTGGCAGGTTTCTCAGTCCCTTGAAATCCGGTGAACTTGCAGGAGGGTTGAACAGCGGGTTTTGTGCTGTTTGAAAAAGCTTGTCCGTGTTGTTTTGATTGTTGGTGTCCTTTTGCTCCTTTTTATCTTTTTCTGGAAGGTTAAAATCGGAGCGTTTATATTTTGGAATAGAAGCAGTCTTAACTGTTTTTTGTTTTGATTTTTCTGCTTTCTTTTCTACCTTTGCAATCTGTTCTTTCTTAACCTGCTCTTTAGGTTTGGAAACCTGTGCGGCAGGTTTTTGTGCTATTGGCGGGGCTATGGAGCCGCGTTTGGTAAATTCGTCTCTTGTCTTTTCCTTTTCTACTTTTCGTGATCTGTCAGCATACCGGGTAGTTTTTTCAGGAGGCTCGGTCTCTTTTTCCTTGGGTATAGGAATCTCTGAGATTTCTATAAAGCTGTCGTCCTTTTTCTCAGCCTTATTTATCTTTGGAAGCAGAAAGTCCGATTTGTTTGATAAAAGAAAAAGTATCAAAATATGAAGCAATATAGATATTAATACAAACAGAACAATCGGCTTTGATGATTTTTTCCTGTAACTTTTTCTTCTGTATCCCATTTATATTATTAGATAGTATATATTCAGAGAAGATTATTAATAGTACAAATTTAGCGCTTAGCAGTTATAATTGTGCTCTTTTCTATTATAACATTACGTCTTAACATTTTGGAGATATTAATATGATAGCTAACAAACTTATGCTCGCAACATTACTTTTCTTTGTGTGTACTTGTATGACTTATGCGCAGGATGATATATTCAAATATGATATGAGCCTTGCAATGGATAGGGGGGATGCAAAAAAGGCTTTGGAAAACGCTGGGTTTGAGATAGAGAATGATACCAGAGTATCCAAGAAATTGAGGAGTTTTTTTGTAGCTGGCTCTATATATAGCAGCATTAGTGATCCACATGATACGGATAAGAGCACTGAGCTTGATTTTTATGATAATAGGCTTATGAATACCACCCTTACAGTAAAAAGTAAGGATTATATTGCAAATACCGGCTATACCAATACTTTTCTATCCGAGCTTACAAAGATTTATGGCAAGCACAGCGCATATGAAAAAGTGATGAGCATTAAATCATGGATGTGGATGGCAGGCAATACTAAAATACTTTTAAATTCTGACAGCAGAAAGAAGACTGCAAAGATAAGTTTTATATACTTGCCGCTTTATTCTAAAAAGTATGAAGACAATGTGAAGGTAAAGCTTAAGGGTAAGCCATTTGATCCGGTAGATGACATGATACTAAAGTAACTGCAGCAATTTATTTCTTGCTAAGAAGAAGATCAAATTTGGGATTATCTAATTTTATACCCATCTTCGACGGCTGCCCTGGAAATCCGTGTTTGATCCAGGCTACTCTGCCCTCGGTTTTGACAACCTTTTGATCAAAACTATCCTGTGGATCGTCCAGATATATATCCAGCTTTAGTTTAGCATTTTTGGGAAATAATCTGCTTGTTGTTATACCTATACCTCTTGGAGACACATTGAATGTGTTGCCAAGGCTCGAAGGCTCAGTTCTTCCAAACCGCACTTTGGTTCTCAAAATCTGCCTTTTTGATGTTCTTTTGTTAGGCATGGCAATAACCTCTTTGATACACTTTAGTGTAATTTATTGCAATTCTCTCAACATATAGTAATTTGAACAAATTTTTTAAATAATGTCAATGGGGCAATAGTATAGTTTTATTTTTGGAGCTCGCATAGAACAGAGCTATAAGTAATGCAGAATCTCCTTTATTTTATTAACTAAATCTACATTTCTGTTATTAAATCTAAATTCCATCTCTTTTAGATACAAAACAAAGTGTTTTCTGTCAATTCCATTG
>JBFFSH010000097.1:0-7527 GCA_041572575.1 Thermodesulfobacteriota bacterium | reverse complement strand
ATAAGCACTGTAAGCTCATAAACTGATTTATTCGCCATTTACCTATTGACTTTGTTGCTAACTCTTTTACTATTACCAGTTCTAAATCGGACGCGGGGTGGAGCAGTATGGCAGCTCGTCGGGCTCATAACCCGAAGGTCGGAGGTTCAAATCCTCCCCCCGCAACCAATTATTTCAGGTAGTTACTACACTTTCTGAATTCTTATTCTGGATTAATTTCCCCCTGATTTATCTTAAATCTCAGGTTTTATACCCCAATATATGTATAAATTTTGCTAATTTTGCATATCTAGTGTTTTTTTGATGCTTCTTTGCAATTTCATTTACAAAAAAATTGATTTATTACTGGCACAAGTATTGCTTTATATTTAATGTATTAATTGTTATAAATATAGATGACAGTTAAGAACTGACGCTAAGGGTGAGGCATTATTTAGTTTTTGAAACTTTTTATAAACTAATAATTAAATGTGCATATAATTAAAATAGAAATATGTCACTAAGAAAAAAGACTGTATTAATAGTAGGTATTGCTTCGGTAACCATTGTTCTTGTCTTGTATTCTATAATATCCCGAATATTGCTTGATAGTTATAGAGAACTTGAAAATCAGGATACGAAAAAAAGTGTAAATCAGGTTCTAAGCAAGATTTCAGATGAACTGGACAATTTGAGTTCAACTGCAGACAACTGGTCTGCCAGGAATGAAACATATAATTTTATGTTGGGTGACAGCAGGAAATACGCTGAAGAAAATTTACTTAATAACTCTCTTAAAAACCAGAAACTCAATTTTATAATTTTTGTAGATAAAAAAGGAGATATATTTCATCACAAGGGGGTAGATTACAAAAGTGGAAAAGATATTGCACTTCCCGGTGATCTTGCCGATATTATAAGTTCGCAAAGTACTGTTGTAAAACATGCTTATCCTTCTAGCAGCACAAGTGGTTTTATTCAAACCAAAGATTCTACTCTAATGTTTGCATCCAGACCAATAATCAATAATGACTTGACTCTGCCAATAGCCGGCACCCTAATTGTAGCAAGGTTTTTTGATTCATATGAATTAAAGTATATATCGGAATCAACTCTGCAGACAGTTCGGTTTAAGGGTTATAATGACAGACATGAAGCAGCCGATTGTGAGCATGCAGCTGAAATAATCTTTCACACTAATAAAATCTATGTAAATGAATTAGATGAAACGCTTATAGCCGGATATGCGCTCATAAAAGATATATTTGATAAGCCGGCATTAATTGTAAGGGTAGATAAGCAAAGAAGTATATTTATGCAGGGCAAAAAGACCATTAATTATTTTCTGTTAGCTTTAATACTGATAGGAATTGCATTTTGTATTTTAATTTACTTCTTTTTGGAAAATTTCGTCATTTCAAAACTCTTAAAATTTAGTGATAGTGTAAACAACATAACATCAAATCAGGATTTCTCATCCAGGATAAGCTTTTCAGGAAAGGATGAACTTTCAAATCTGGGGACAAATATTAATGAAATGCTCCAGAGTCTCGAAGATAAGCAAAAAATTATTAAAACCACAAATGATGAATTGGAAAGTAGGGTAAAAGAACGTACGCAAGAACTACTTACAGCTAACACCGCTCTGGAGAAAGAAATCAAAAACAGAATGGAAAAAGAGGAAGAATTAAAAGTAAATGTACAATCTCTTTCCAAAAAAAATAAGTACGAGATGATAATAAGATCGGTTGCAGAAAGTGTTAATAAAACAAAAGATTTACAACAAATTATAGACAACGCGATTAAGTCAATTCATGACAATATAGAACATGCAACCACTATTTCTCTTTATTTAGTGACTGGTAATGTTGCGCAATTAAAAGGTGCCATTGGACATCCACAGTGGTTTATAGATAGAGTGTCAAATATACCCTACCCCAAAGGGTTTACATGGAAAACAATTATTGATAATACATCGCTTCTTTGTAACGACACTGATTTGGATACTGCTATGGGGCAGGCAGGAAAAGATTTGGGAATAATGAGTTACCTTTCGGTACCCTTAAGGCATGGTGAAGAATCAGTTGGATGTCTTAAAGTTGACTCATTTCAGAAAAACTCGTTTTCATCAGAAGATCAAAAGTTGCTTGAAATTGTTGCAAGACAAATAGATGTGGCAATCGATAACTCTAAAGCAGATTTTGCGCTTAAAACTAATATTGAACAGTTATCCAGAAAGAATAAACATGAATCCATTATTCGTACTGTTACTCAAAGTGTGCATCAGTCCATTGACCTTAGTGAAGTTATGGAAAATGCAGTCGAATCAATGCAGCAAAATATAGATCAAATTGAATATGTATCTATTTACCTGAAAGAAGATCAGCTTGCAGTGATGAAAGCCTATAGGGGTTATCCGGGTTGGTTTATAAAAAAGGTATCAGAAATTCCATACCCCAGAGGTTTTACATGGAAAACTATAATAGATGGAAAACCCATATACTGTCCTGATATTGATAAGGATAATGTAATTGGACCTGCAGGAAAGCAGGTAGGAACAAAAAGCTATTTATCCACGCCTATAAATGATAATAATATTACGGTCGGAACAATAAATGTTCATTCTTTGCAGCAAGATGCATTTGATGAAGAGGATTTAAAGCTCCTGCAAATCGTTGCAGGCCAGATTGAAATAGCCATAAACAATGCCAAGCAGGCTGAAGCCCTGAGGCTTTCCGAACAGCTGTATAAAGCTCTTTTTGATCAGGCTCCTGTTGGTGTATATATATTTGATATAGACTACAAAATAACAAATTGTAATGACAGAATGGTGGATATTATCGGATCAACCCGGGACAAGATCGTTGGACTCGATATGAAAAAGCTAAGAGATTCTGTGTTCATGCCTTCTATGGAAAAGGCTCTAAAAGGGGAAATTTGTTATCATGAATATATATAATACAACTACAATAAATAAGAATCTCTGGTTGTCTCTGGCGCTAACTCCTCTTATGGACAATGATAATGTTGTAATAGGCGGACTTGCAGTAGTAGAGGATATTACTGAGAGGAAAAACTCTGAGCAAAACCTTAGAAGGTCTCTTGATGAAAAGGAAATACTCCTAAAAGAAATACACCACAGGGTTAAAAACAACTTGCAGATAATATCAAGTTTATTACATCTTCAGTCTAACAATATTAAGCAAACTGAAGAAATTGGTTCAGATATATTTAAGGAAAGTCAAAACAGAATTAGATCCATGGCGCTTATACATGAAAAGCTCTATAGTTCGGAAAATTTTGGAGAGGTTAATTTTAAAGACTACCTGCAGACTCTTAGCAGCTCGCTTATTCGTTCTTATCGGATAAACACAAAAGTGCACATTGATGCCGAAAACATTTTCTTAAATATAGATAAATCCGTTACGTGCGGACTTATTATTAATGAACTATTAACAAATTCACTAAAGCACGCATTTGATAATAGTTCTGAAGCTCAAATACACATTAAGCTTATAAGGCAAAACGCTCACCATGAACTTATCATAAGGGATAATGGTACAGGATTAGATGAAAATTTTGATATTGAAAATGCAAATACTCTGGGACTTAAACTTGTAAAGAGGTTAACCGAACAACTCGAAGGATCATTAGATTATAAAGTGGATAACGGGACTGAATTTAGGATATCTTTCCATTGATAACCAGGGGTAAATCTATGAGCAGCTGATACTTGAAGATAATGGTGGTTGAAGATGAACTTATCGTAGCGGATGATATTAAAACCTCCCTTCAAAAACTGGGATACGATGTTGTTGCAACCGTGAGTTCCGGGGAGCAATCGATTGCAAAGGCTGAGCAATTAAAGCCCGACCTTGTGTTGATGGATATAATACTAAAAAAGGAAATGGACGGTATAGAAGCTGCCGATATAATTGTGAAACGTTTTAATATTCCGGTTATCTTTCTTACAGCACACTCTGACGATGCTACACTTAAAAAAGCAAAAGTAAGTGAACCATATGGTTATATATTAAAGCCGTTTGATGAAAGAGATTTACTGACTAACATCGAAATAGCGTTATATAAACATAAAATGGAAACCAGGCTCAAAATGAGTGAACAGTGGTTTTCAACGACTCTAAAATCAATTGGTGATGCAATAATAGCTACCGACAATAAGGGGAATGTTAAATTTATGAACGGCATTGCAGAAGATATTACTGGATGGACCATGGAGCAGTCAGGAGGAAAAAATCTAAATCAAATATTTAAAATCATAAACGAAAGTACTCTTGAAGAAATTGAAAATCCCATAGAAGTAGTTCTAAGAAAAGGATCAGCTGTAAGTTCAAATAGTCACACACTTTTGATCTCTAAAAATGGAAACAGGGTGCCAATTGATAACAGCGCATCCCCTATTAAATCAGAAAACGGCGATATTCAGGGTGTCGTCATGGTTTTTCATGACCTTACAGAGAAAAAGAAGTTACAAGAAAAATTAATGAAAAAACAAAAACTAGAATCACTGGGAGTACTTGCAGGCGGGATTGCTCATGATTTTAATAATATATTAACTGCCGTAATGGGAAACATTTCAATATCTATGTTATCTCTTAACACTGACTCGGTAATATTTGACAATCTGTCAAAAGCCGAAAAAGCATGTAAGAGAGCAAGCGAACTTTCAAATCAGCTCATTACTTTCTCTAAAGGGGGAAGCCCACTAAAGAAAACCATAAATATTGCCGAATTATTAAGAGATTGTGTGCAGTTAGTATTAAATACAAGAGACATTAAATACACTCTAGATATTAAGGGCGAATCACTGAAAGTTCAAGCACAAAGAAGTCAATTAACGCAGGTCATAAGCAACATTCTTATTAATTCTGTTGAGTCCATTAGTACTGGTGGATTAATTAAAATCAGTTTGGACACTGTAGACCTGGATTCAGATTCAGAGCCGGCTGTAAAAGAGAAATTTATTAGAATCAGTATTGAGGACAATGGTACGGGAATAGATAAAGAGAGTATCGGCAAAATATTTGATCCATATTTTACAACCAAAAACAGTGGAAGCGGGCTTGGACTTGCAATTGTAAATTCTGTTATAGAACAGCACGGCGGGTCCATAGAAGTGGATTCAAATCCGGGAGGCGGAACCAAATTTACTATATATCTTCCAGCCTCAGATCAGCAGTTAGTAACTGAGAGTCCTTATAGCTCCAAGTTAATGACCGGTCGGGGGAAAATATTGGTTATGGATGATGAACCGCAGGTGAGGGAACTTACTCAAAATGTTCTTAGACAGGTAGGATACGAAGTACAAATTTGTTCAGATGGTAAAGAAGTTATAGAAAAATATGTAAGAGCAGCTAACAGCGATAGTAAATTTGACCTGGTGATTCTTGATCTGATTGTCCCTCAGGGTATGGGTGGGATAGAAACTGTGGAAAAACTCCTAGATTTTGACCCTCATGTAAGTGTAATTGCCATGACTGGATATACTACAAACAATATTAAGACTGAGTACCTGGATTATGGTTTTAAGGGATTTACGCAAAAGCCATACGATATAAAGGAACTGAGCGAGCTTGTATTTAGTCTAATAAGCGCAGGTCAAAAAGAAAAACAAGTTAGGTAGTTATTAGCTTGATATTCTGCAATTAAGATAGAGTTTTAAATGTTCTAATCTCAAAACTGCACTAATTTCTTGATATTTTCTATTGAATAAAATCCTAAATTTCATCCAAAAGCGGTTTATAACCCAGCACCAAATTAACTTCTTGCGATTTATCGGATTTGTCTTTGCTTAGATATACCATTGCGACATTGTTTTGGATTTTACCTTTATATTTATTTCCGCTTTTGATTGTTTCAATAATTTCATTTTTGTTCATAGCAAATCCGGATTTATCGATTAATTGATTGATTATGTGATTTTCATAGGATGACAGGTCTTTATTTATCTGAATTTTGTATAGCTGGTCTTTATAGAAGTAATGTTTCACATTGGAGAGTTTTGCTCTGTTCACAAGCTTTAGTTTATGTGAATAAATTTTGTAATCCTTATTAAGGTATTCTTCAATTAATGAAGAATCTGTTGCAAGCTCAACCTGTTTGGGGGACATTCCCCACCTGATATTTTCAATAGCATAGTCATTGGTTGCATGGGAATAAATGGCAAGGTTGTTATAACTTAAGTATGAATTGATACATGTAAATGCAAATATAGTATAAAGAACTATAAGTTTGATCCTGATATTTTCTTTAAAAATTCTCATTTGTTTAATTAATCCTCCATCTCTAATTAACTTTAATGATTGTTTGAATAAAGTATATGCTCATTATATTTTTTAACAAAGTCTAAATTAGGTCTTATGTTTATATCTTACTGAAGTACCATATAAAATTCACATTAAAAAAAACGTATATCAGAATCGATATTCAACACAGAATGATTAGTGATTAAAATAATAAGTAAAATTAGGTATTTACAAACTAATACTTAAAGTATATAATGAGGTTATAGGGATGTAGATTTAAATAATATGGGAGGAATAGAAATTATGGATTACGAAGCTACTGAAAAAAGGCTGGTGCTAAGAAAAGTACTCAAGTTTTTAAATTCTTATCAGGATTTGAGTAAGATAGATTTTATTCAGAACATAAATGTTTATATCAAAAAGAAGTTTGTTAACCAAAAAGGTAATGAGTTTATCATTGCTAATAACTGTTTTGAAGCACTAGATAATACATATACAAAAGAAGAGCTGGAAGCATTTTTACAGGCTGTTGAAAATCCAATTTTTAGAAGAATGATGGACAAAGTACCTCAGTTTATAAACCAATACGAAGGCTCGCTAAACAGATTTAGAAAAACGGGCTCATAGAGACTTTACCTCCTAAGATTTAGAGTTAATAAAAATGCCCTGATGATCAGAATATGGTTATCAGGGTGTTTTATTACAGGGCGCTGATAATTTCTGTACTATCCAGGATCAGGTTATAGCAAGCCGTTTTTGCATGGACTCAGCTATGGAGCTTGCCCTTTGTTTGGCTAGATATGCCCGCTCACCTTCATATAGCTCATCCACGGTTGTGTGAAAGAGATAGAGCCACCTTCTGAAATGCCCTTTTTTGAGCGGTATTTTCTTGTCCAGATCCTGATGCACTTTTATTACCTCAGGCCCTCTTTTGTACTTTGCATTATGAAACAGTATTGTCTCCCAAAAGTCACATATTACGGGCAGGTGCTTATCAATATCAATTTTGGCAATGTCAGTAAAGATAAATCCGATAATGATGTCTTCCAGCATCCTCTCATAAAACCTTGCGATAAGGTTTTCTATATCTTCTCTGTTTTCAATATCGTTTAATTTGGCCACTTTTTTGCTATATATTAAGTTAGGGCATTAGACATCTGGCGGAGTAGAATTCATTAAAATATTAATTATTTTATTCATCATTTCGTCAGTACTAAGATGTCTGTTATTAAACCTAAACTCCTGTTCCTTTACATAATATATCAGATTAGATCTTCTTACT
>JBFFSH010000096.1:0-7562 GCA_041572575.1 Thermodesulfobacteriota bacterium | reverse complement strand
TACAGACCGCCTGCTCCAAAAGCTTTAATACAAGACAAAAAAACCACGAACTATGAACAAACTTTCACTCCAACTCACTGACAAAATGTTAACAAATTCTAACTTTAAAACTGGACCTAAATTCTGGGGCTTGACAATATCATAATATTATGATATATAAATTTAACCATTATTGCAACTTTATCTTAAATAAACCAAAATAAGAATTAGATGCCCATATCAAAACTATATAGAAGAAACTAAATTCAAAACAAAATATAAGGAGCCATATAACAACTTTCATATTATCAACCTCAAACCATTTTTTCTTGAACTTTAGAAAAAGAACTACTTACTAGACCATTGGAATAAAGTCCTCAAACCAAGTAATATAAAAGCTATAGATATGGAGAATTTGTTTATGCCATGTTTCTCTTAGCTATTCGACAATTACAGAATGAACCAATACGCACTTTATTAACCGGATTGGCAATTAGTACTGTTATAGCTGTAATACTAATACTACATGGATTCGAAAAGGGGCTTTATGTACAATTGGAATCTGCTGTCTTAGACCGTGGTGGGGATCTGATTGTTACTCAATCAGGTATAAAGAATTTCCTTGCAGTACGTTCATCACTTAGACAGTTCTCACGCAGAGAAGTCGAATCGATTCCAGGGGTTGTCAATGCCCATCCTATAACGACCCTACTTGCAATTTACGAGCAAAATAACAACAAAACACCAATTGCTATAATAGTTTATGATACTTTAGGCGGCCCAACAAATATTAAATCAGGGTCATTTATCGAAAAAGGAAATGATATAATCATCGACCTGTCTTTAGCAAAAGAATATAATCTCAAACCAGGTGATGAATTTGTTGTATATGATTTTTTATTTCGAGTATCCGGTATAACAAAAAACTCTGCAGCATTCTTTACACCGCTTGTTTTTATCAGTTATGACGGGTTAATTGACTTCTTTATAGAATCAGAAATAGCCCCAGATATAACCACTTTCCCCTTACTAAGCTTTCTACTGGTAGAACTAAAGCCTCCTGCTTCGCCTGAAAATGTTAGCAACTTGATCGAAAATAAAATAGGAGATGTTGATGTTTTCACCCCACAGCAACTGGCAAATAATGATGTGAAGCTTGGTAAGGATTTATTCGGTCCAGTGATGGTTTTATTGATTAGCATTGCTTATGTAATAGGCTTGCTTGTTGTTGGGTTAATTATTTATTCTGATGTTCGTGGTCGTTTACGCACACTCGGTGTATTAAAAGCATTGGGGTTTAGCATGAGTTACATATCAGCTGCTGTCATCATTCAGAACCTAATGTTGTTAATTATAGCTTTTCCACTCGGTATTTTGTTATCAATGCTGATAAGTAATTTTATAGAATTTAATATGCCGCTTTATCTCGTACCGGTACTGGATACCGGTGGTTTATCAGTAACGTTGCTGGCAAGTGTATTATTTACAATATTAAGCAGCGTTCTACCTTTGCGGTTCATTGCGAAAACTGATCCCACAATAGCATTTCAAGGTAACTGAATCATGATACATTGGACAATAAAATATCTTTGGATACAAAAGGGCAGACTGCTGACAAGTTCTGCATGCGTTGCGGGGGCTTTAATTCTTGTCCTTTTTTTCGACGCAGTATTTTTGGGAGAATCAAAACAAATTGTTGCCTATGTTCGCCACACAAGTCCCGATATTTGGGTCATGCAGAAAGGTGTTTCTAATATGCACATGGCAAGCTCATTCATCTGGGATACTAAGGCCGATAAAATTGCAAAAATCTCTGGCATAAGAGATGTCACACCAATTTTATATTTAAATTCCATGGTACACGCTGGGGGTCATGACTGGTTCTCATATATTGTTGGCCTGGAATCAGAAAATCAAAGGGCAGGCCCCTGGGATATGGCAAGAGGCAAATCAAATCCGGAGACTGGAGAAATCATACTGCCAGTTATAGTATCAAATTTAACAAGAATCGAAATAGGTGATACAGCTTCCATAGCAGACAAAAAATTTAAAGTAGTCGGATTTTCAAATAATACCTTTTCTATGGCCAATTCAATTGCATTTGTAAACTTCACTGATCTACAAGACATATTATCAGCTACTGGAACTATAAGTTATCTATTAGTGGATGTTGAGCAGGGCAAAGATCCTTCGAAACTTGCCGAAAAAATTAAAGATGAAGTTGAAAAAGTTTCTGTGTTGACGCAGAGAGAATTTATTAAAAATGATTTTAATATGGCAATGAAAATGGGTGTGGAAATAATTTCAATTATGACCCTAATCGGATCGGCATTAGCTGTTATTATTATTGCTTTCACGGCTTACACTCAAGTGGCAAGTATCAAACATGAATTAGCTGTTGCCAAAGCACTCGGAGTAAAAAATCATTCTATTTATACAAGTGTGGTTATACAAACCATTATTATCACTGCAATCGGTTATCTTATTGCAATAATATTAGCATTATTCGTTATCCCAGGCATTATTCATTTAGCCCCACAGTTTAGCTTTCTCGTTTCAGCCGCAATGATAATTCACATTGGTATTATCGCTTTAATTGTGGCATTGATTGCAGCAATGATCCCTACCTACATGGTCATAAAAGTAGATCCAATAACAGCATTTAAAGTATGAAAAATGACAAAACAGATGTTATTACAAGCTAAAAGCATAAGTAAAGAATTCGGGTCGGGACATACTAAAGTAATTGCAGTTAACAATGTCTCTATGGATGTTCAAGCTGGAGAATTAGTGTTAATAATGGGACCTTCCGGTTCTGGCAAGACAACACTACTTTCCATACTCGGAACCTTATTAAAACCTACAAATGGAGAAGTTTTCATCGATGGAATTAACACTACATCGATGAATGAGGCAGAACTGCCCAATACACGAGCGCACAAAGTCGGCTTCGTATTTCAAGCGTTTAATCTATTAGAAGCTTTAAACGTTGAAGAAAACATCTTGTTTCCTGCCCAGTTGATACCAGACAAGATTAAAGATGCTAAAGCTCGCTGTGATGAATTAATCGACAGGTTGAATCTTACCGAAAGGCACCACGCACTGCCAAAAACACTTTCCGGGGGAGAAAAACAGCGCGTAGCCATTGCGCGTGCATTAATTAACAAACCTAAATTAATACTCGCCGATGAACCCACAGGAAACCTAGACTCGCAAAGCGGCCAGGACGTGATGATGATACTACATGACATTACTCGTGATGAAGAATGTGCTATTTTGTTGGTCACTCATGACCCACGAGTCGAAGATATAGCAGACCGCATTTTATGGCTGGAAGATGGCAAGCTCCGCGATCGTAGGTCAGAACAACACCACTGGGTAAAAGACCCGGTATGTGGTATGCGTGTAGACGAATGGACTGCTGTATCATTTACCGAATATAAAGATAATCGCTATGTATTTTGCTCAAAACGATGTTTAGAACGATTTTTAGATAATCCGGGGAAATACCACAAACATGAAAGCAGTTAGTAGCCATGCTTATAAAATTTTATCATTTTACAAATCCGGTTAGCAAGTCACTCACGTCAATTTCATTACTTTGATGGACAACCGTGTTGCAGGTGACTACTCTTTCGGCACCGGCATTTATTAAATCCTCATTTGCATCTCCAACAAAGATTGCATGTACTCCTACGCACACAGGCGGTCGCATACCTGTATTTTTCAAGTGACTAATCGTTTCAATCATAGTCCTTCCCGTCGAAATTATATCATCGACTAATACCGGAGTACGATGTTTATGTTTTTTTATATCCGGAACTGAAATTTCTACGTCCCTGTCACCGTGTCTTACTTTTTCTAAAATTATATGTGGTACTCCTGCATTATCAGCAACTTCAGAAACCCACTGCTCGCTTTCCTTATCAGGCCCTACAAGCACAGGCTGTCCTACATTTTCCTTTATCCAGTTAGATATATGTGCTGAAGCATGCGAAACAGTAGTAGGAATCGAATAAATCTCTGATAAGCTGCTCCTTCTATGCAAGTGGGGATCAATTGTTATGAGGGAATCAGCAAAACTTGATAATAAAGCCGCGAAATATTCAGAGGTTATTCCCTCCCCCGACCTAAAGCGTTTATCCTGACGCATATACGCCAGATACGGAGCTACCAGACAAGTACAGTTTGCACCCAAATCCCTGGTTGTTTTTGATAGGAAATAAAGAGGCAAAAGCTTTTCATCGGGTCTGTCTAAGGTACAAACCAAGACAACCCTTTTGTCCCTGACATCGCTGTCTATCCTTACATAGGTCTCACCGTCTGGGAACTGGCGTATTTCAGATTTACCCAATGGCAAACCAGTTCGTTCAGACAGCTTTTTCCCGATAGTTTCGTTATTAGGTAATGCGAATAATATTGTTTCCATCTACAGAATCTAAATAACTAAGAGCATAGTTCAGTTCACCCTCTGACTGAGCATAAACTGTAAACAAAGGCTGTCCCCTTTCTACTATTTTACCAATGGGCGATTCGAACACTACACCCGCAGAAGCATCTTGTGGAGCACCAGCCAATTTAGCAATTTTGGCAATCTTCCTATTATCAATTTCTGCGACTATTCCAGACTGATCGGCAAGCACCTTTTTTTCGTATAAAGCATATTGAGGTTCTTTGAAACCACCCTGTGCTTGACAAATAGATATGAACTTATCATAAGCTTTATTAGAATTTACTATCTCTTCTGCCAACTTCTCACCTTCGCCGCTGTCTACCCTGGATGACAGTTCAAGAAGTTCACCTGCAATTTGTATTGATCTCTCTTTTAAATCCTGAGGGGCATCTTCTTCGTTCCTGAGAACAGAAAGTACGTCCATCGCTTCAAGCGCCGGTCCGATTCCTCTGCCCACGGGTTGCGTGCCATTGGTCATTAACACTTTTAATTCGAGTCCAATGGCTTTCCCAACCACGTTGAAATAATATTTTAGTTTTTCAGCCTGCTCTTCCGTTCTGACTTTAGCTGTTTTGCCGACTGGAATATCTATTACTACATGTGTAGAACCCGCTGCCACCTTCTTAGACAGTACCGAAGCAACCAGCTGTCCTTCACTATCCAAATCAAGTGATCTTTCGACCCTTATAAGAACATCGTCTGCGGGACTTAGATTGGCTATTCCTCCCCAAACAATACATCCGCCTTCCTCATTAACCACTCTTTTTATTTGTCTCATAGAAAGATTAACAGGAGCCATCGTTTCCATCATATCAGCAGTGCCAGCAGGCGAAGTTATTGCACGGGAAGAAGTCTTTGGGATTACCAAATCAGCGGCAGCTATAATTGCTACCACAATCGGAGTAGTCCGATTCCCTGGCAAACCACCGATACAATGCTTGTCTACTACTTTATCGCTTTCCCAACGAATTTGCTTGCCACTGTCTATCATGGCCTGTGTAAGGTTGATAATTTCATCAATTTCTAAATTCGTGCCTACGCATGCTGTAATGAAAGCTGCAAGATGGACGTTGGAATAATTTCCTTTTACAATATCTTTTATAATGGCCTTCATTTGAGTGCTATCCAGCTTGTTTCCATAAATCTTCGACCGAACACTACTAAGCGAATGAATTGGGGGTAGATGGGTAACCTCAACGAGATCACCATTTTTGACCCTTAAAGATTTTGCAGCGCTGTTTGAGAAACCTATTTCCCCTTCTTTGAGTAAATGATTAGATGTAATTACATTTAAACTTGCAACAATAGATTTTGACTCACTTGATACTTTTACACGAGTGAGTGCTTCAAATCCCTCTGAAATACATACATGACAGTCGCTTCGCATAAACACAATATGCTCGTGTTGTGTTTCTATTCCAAGACTTTTTACTCTTAATTTACTTATATTTTTTTTCATTAGTTAAAATTTGATGATTAGTTAATGTCAAAACATTGCATGTATTGAGGTATTATTACCTCACTTTTTATTTGCTGTCCTAGATAACTTTTTAGATATTCTTGAGCCGAGGGTTCCCCATGAACAAGAAAAATCTTTTTTGGATGATTCTTCATTCTTGATATCCAATCCGATATGTCTTTATAGTCGGCATGAGCAGAAAGACCATTAATTGAAACTACATCTGCACGAACAGGGTAATAGTTTCCATGAATTTTTATTTTATCTACCCCTGATATCATCGCTTGTCCTCGAGTACCGGCAGCCTGATAACCGATAAAAAGTATAGTATTTTTAGGGTCCGAAACCAATGCTTTTAAGTGATGGAGTATTCTACCTCCCGTTGCCATTCCACTTGCAGATATGATTATCATAGGTTCTTTTTTCAAAGTAAGCGACTTTGACTGTTCAGAAGTTCTGACGTATTCTGCAATATTACACATATCATGACATTGGTCTTGTGTAAGTAAGTGTTCATTCTGATATTTACAAAAAATGTCTGTTGCATTAATAGCCATGGGACTATTTAAATAAACCGGTATTTCACCAATTTCTTTTTCTTTCCTCAATTCCGCGATTAGATGTAAAATTGTTTGAGCACGACCAATGGCAAAAGAAGGTATAAGAAGTATACCTTTTCTGTCGATCGTACGATTGATAATTTCCGATAGCTCTTGTTTTGGGTCTGTGTTGTCGTGTATGCGATTCCCATAGGTCGATTCTACTACTAAATAATCAGCTGATTCTATTGTTTCGGGTGATTTCATTATTGAATCATTCATACATCCTAAGTCACCGCTAAAGACAATCTTATTCTTGCCGTCGGAGATATGCACGCAGGCAGCCCCTAAGATATGTCCGGCGTCTGAAAAGCGAATCCTCAACCTATCTTGGATCAAGAAGTCTTGATTAAAAGGAATAGTTTTGAACGACCCAAGACAAGATATGGCATCTTCTTTTGTGTATAGAGGCAGGGCAGGTTTATGTTTGCTGAACCCCTTTTTATTTGCATATTTCGCATCTTCTTCTTGAAGGTATCCAGAATCAGGTAGCAATATATCACACAAATCTTTAGTCGCAGGAGTCGAATAAACAGGAGCCTCAAATCCGTTTTTTATAAGCAACGGTAAATAACCTGTATGATCTATATGTGCATGGGTTAAAATAACTGCATTAAGTTTGTTCAGGTTAATTGGCAGGGGTTGCCAATTAAGTGATCTCAGACTTTTCATCCCCTGAAATAGACCGCAATCGATAAGAACCTGAATGTTTCCTGATTCAATTAAAAATTTCGAACCTGTTACTGTTTCAGCCGCACCCAAGAAATGAAGTTTCATAATGATTTCATTTAATTCTGTAATATATTCGAAACTCGATTTGTTTCCAGCTTAGATAAATATACAGGTCTATTTTTATACAATTAAAACGCTGACTTCTACATTCCCTATAATTCTACTTCTTATTACATATATGTTTATATAAAACTTTCTTATCATTGTCAAGCCCCAGAATTCAGGTCCACCTTTAGAGTTAGAATTTGCTGATATTTTGTCATTGAGTTGAAGTACATGTTTGCTCATAGTTTTTGGATTTATTATCTGATATAACAGCTCGTGGAGCAGGGGGTTTGTA
>JBFFSH010000095.1:0-7564 GCA_041572575.1 Thermodesulfobacteriota bacterium | reverse complement strand
TACATATGTTTTATCAACACTTTGAATAGTTTCTTATTTATATAATATTAGACTAATAATTTATTAATCAATATGTTTGATAATAAACTAGTTTTAATAAAATATAATGATGTCTTATTAGGGGGAGTTTTTTCTATATTCTCTATATTCTCATTACTATATTCTGATTACAATTTGTTAAAAATCTTATCATGCTCATTATCTGGCATCCTATTATATAGTGCATTTAAAGAAACAATAGTTTTTGATGATTTAGGTATCAAACGAGGCAGTAAATATTTTTTCAACAATGAAATAAATTTACATACTGATTATACTTTACTATGGAGAGATTTTATTAGATACAACGAAAATGATTATAAGTTTTCTATAATAAGTGAAATGGATGTGTTTGAGTTTGATTTAACCGATTACATGATACGCTCAAATGATAAACTTAGAAATAGTATTGTAAAATTTATAAAAACCAAATCAAATATATAAGTATATTGAAATTAGTGCATTGTAGATGTTTTTATTAATTAAGCTGTGAGGACAAGTGAATAAGGATGAAGGCTTTTAGAAATTTATTATTTCTAGGTCACTCATCCTCACAACTTAGAATGAAGGAGAGAATGGCTATATATTCAATTGTCAATTAATAATACAATTACTTCTGAGTAAAAGGGGGGACTACTGAAAGGTATAAATCAACATTTCGGTAGCCAAGCAACCATTGATAATTATTTTAACTAATAACTATCTGTAGGCCTTAAACTTTGCGTCCCACCCTTTCGGATGGTTTGCCCCTTTCGTCTCTTAATTTATATTGTATTACTTTTTTTTAACTTGTCAACTTAAATTTTAATACAAAGGTATTATTTATAACTTTAAGCTAATTTTTTATTAATTTCTCTACTGTATATTTTCCGCTGCCTGTTATTGCAAGTATCAGAAAAATAAGAAAGTAAAGCAGTGCCTTTTCATAGTTTGAGAAAGGATCACCCTTCATAACTAGATGAAAAACAATACCGGCTACAAACATATTTACTGCAGCAATTGCAGAACTAATCCTTGTAAGGAGCCCTAGTACTATCATCACTGGAAATATTGTTTCTGCAGAGATTGCAAGATAAGCGCTTACCTTAGGCAGTGGAAATCCCATATCAGTAAGTACTCCAATAAACCCCTCAGGTTTCATTATTTTGGGAATACCATGGGCAATTAACATACCAAGACCAGCGCTAACCCTAAGTACTAAAATTCCTATATCATTTAAATTATTCATCATTTGTATTTTACCGAACAACCGTATGGTTTAGTCTCACTCGTAGTAATAGCCTTACCTTTTAAAACCTCCCCAAGGCCAAGATCAACATAGTTTACCCTTTTTTCACTTTTACCCCATTTATCATTATCTATAGCACCATTGTATACAACTACTCCGTCTTTTACTATAAACATATGCGGTGTAGTCTTTGCCCCATAGCTTTTACCTACATTTCCGCTACTGTCATTTAATATTGCATATTTAATCAGATATTTATTGGTCCAGTCAGAATTTGCTTTACTATCCATATAATAAGTGCTGTTTACAGCAAGCCATACAATTTTCTCACCATGCTTTTCTGCAAGCTCTTTCATTGTTCCTTCAGAATAATGTCTTTTAACATAAGGACAATCAGGGTTTATCCACTCGAGCACAATAACATTGTCCTTGTAATCTGCCATGTTTATCATTGCACCCTTTTGATCCTGCAGCGAAAAATCAGGGGCTTTATCACCTATCGATAAAGCATTTACTTCAGAGAATACACTAAACAACAATCCAAACACCAACAATGCCAGTAATATACGCATATCTTTATTACCCCCCTTTAATATACAATTAACTACTTAAATTTAGTGTGGTTTCAATACCTACTCTTTGTCCCTTAATATTATCATAAGAAATTACGATAATTAATTCTTTCAAATCTTTTTTATTCTTATTAAATATAACGGGTGAAAAGCTGTAAGTTGAAATATTTTTATTACTATTAAATATAATATCTTTCATATAAACAGATTTATCTACGTCTGGAAATATCTCAACATTTTTCACTTCTTCATCCCAGTTTAATGTAATATCCACCTGTTTAAGTTTACCTTCTTCATTATATTCTTTATTAACTGAGTATTTATAGGGAAGTCGATCATTATTTATTATATGTGGTTTTTTAGCAATCCAGGAATTAAAGAGTTTATTTTGGGCTAGATTATTAGCATTTGTAACTGGATATTGTAGTTCAAGGTTCTCTGAACCCGGTATACACACCTCTTTACATGCTACCCAATTAGCTTCGGTAGTAATTTTAAAATTACCACCATTATAACTGCTTGGAATTATTATATCAGACACCAATAACAGTTCATCTTCGTAACCATAATCAAGTATATTACCTTCTCTAAGGAAAGTCTTAGGAACCGGGTAGTGTGTGTCTTTTAATAGAATTCCATCAGGCAGAGTAAAACTTACTCTTGTTGGAAGCCCTGAATCTCCGGAATTTTTCCAGTATATATGCCAGCCGGGATCAAGCTTGAAATGAACCCCAATCTTATGATCTTCTCCGCCTATTAACTCACTTTGATTCGTAATTATTTCTACCTTAACCGGATTTGGTATATCCTGATCAAATGCATATGCATTTATGCAAAGCATCATCAATATTATTAGTAATTTTAACATATAACTATTTATCATTTTTACTCTATGATGAGATAATTAATGAAAAGACTCAATAAATTTCCTAAAGTTCCAGCCCAAAATATTTTGAACCAATTACTGCAAATGCAATACAGGCAATACCCAGAGCAAGTAATATATAAAACTTTTTATTATTAGCATTTACATCACTATACATATTTTTAAATTCCTCATCATCTATCAACTTTTTTTTGTTTATGACATTAAGTACTACTTCGCTTTTTAACATTTTTTTGTGATGCCAGGGTTGTGAATCATAAACTTCAGGATATTTCTCCATAACCCATTTTCTAAGCTTATCAGCTTTGTTGTCTTTTTTAATCTGAAGGATATATGCGTAGATAACGCTTATTGCCATAACAATGATTGAGACCTTAATTGCCGGATGTGCCATAATAATTCTCTTTGTTTATAATTTATTATCTATATAATTATAAATGATATTTTATTTATTACCTTAAAGGAGAAATTATATGAAATTTTTACATACCATGATAAGAGTTGGTGACCTGGATAGATCCATTAATTTTTACACAGAAGTCCTTGGGCTTAAATTTCACAGAAAAACTGAATACCCCGATGGCAAATTCACACTGGCTTTTTTAGGATACGGAGGAAACACCGAACCCTTTTTAGAACTAACCTATAACTGGGATACTGAAAGCTATGATCTTGGCAATGCCTACGGACATATGGCATTTGGAGTAGAAGACATATATGCTACATGTGACAAAATTGAAGAGCTTGGAGGCAAGGTAACAAGGCCTCCCGGTCCTATGAAACACGGCACTACTGTGATTGCATTTATAGAAGACCCTGATTCTTATAAAGTGGAGTTAATTGAGAGGAAATAATACTATTTATTCTTTTTATTTTTCTTAATCCTGACCTTATCCAAATATTTCTTAATATTAGCTTCTCTTCCAAGCTCCGTGGGTTCGTAGAAGATTTTATTTTTTAGTTCGTCCGGCAGGTACTGTTGGTCTGAGATATGTTCATCAAAATCATGTGAGTATTTATAGTCCTTACCATAATCAAGATCTTTCATGAGGTTAGTTGGAGCATTTCTCAGGTGAAGAGGCACTGATAAGTTTGGTCTGTTCTTAACCTCTTTAGATGCCTTTGATATTGCAATCGTAGATGAATTGCTTTTTGGACAGCTTGCAAGGTATGTAGATGTCTGAGAGAGTACAAGACTTGCTTCGGGCATGCCTATATAGTCCACAGCACTAAAGCAAGATGTTGCAAGGGTAAGGGCATAGGGCTCGGCATTGCCTATATCCTCTGAAGCAAGAACAATTAGCCTTCTTGCTATAAACTTTGGGTCTTCCCCGGCTTCGAGCATTCTTGCAAGATAATACACTGCTGCATCGGGGTCGCTTCCTCTAATGCTCTTGATATATGCAGAAATTGTATTGTAGTGCTCTTCACCTTTCTTATCGTATAACAGGTGCTCTCTCTGATAGGCTTTTTTGACTATGTCCACATCTATCTTTGTCTTGTCTTCTGCCTTAGCCAGGTTGCATGAAAGCTCAAAAGCATTTAGAAGAGTTCTTGCATCCCCTCCGCAAAATCTTATCAATTCTTTTTTTGCTTCGTTAGAAAGTGAAATCTGAGTAATCACCTTGTCGGTTGTTATTGCATTTGCCAAAATAGTCTCAAGGTCACTTTCTGAAAGCTGCTTTAAAACATAAACCTGTGATCTTGATAGTAGTGGTGAGATTACCTCGAATGACGGATTTTCAGTCGTAGCGCCAATGAGAATTACAGTCCCTTCTTCTACACTTTTTAGTAGAGCTGCCTGTTGAGCTTTATTGAACCTATGTATCTCATCTATGAATAAAACTGTTTTCTTTCCAAATCTAAATGAGTCCTCGGCCTCTTTTATTATTTCTCTTAGCTCTTTTACTCCTGAAGAGATAGCATTTATCTGCACAAAACCGGCGCTTATCTCATCAGCCAGCAGTCTTGAGATTGTAGTCTTTCCAGTACCCGGAGGACCCCAGAAGATCATGGGTGAGAGATTGCCGCTTTTAACCATCTCAGAGATTACTCCGTTTTTTCCGAGTAGGTGATCCTGGCCAATAACCTCAGAAAGTTTTTTAGGTCTTACTCTCTCGGCAAGAGGTATAGAAGTTTTGGGAGGTCTAAAAAGCGGCGCTTCACTTTTTTTCTTATTGTATTGAGAAGACATATATATTAAGACTAGTTTGTAACTTACAATAAATCAAATGATTAGTTATGTATTAAGCACATAAACAGCCTGCCTGAATAAATATATATAATTATCAACAGATGCAGTGGACAATTTCAGTCCATGTTTATCAAATTGATCCCTCCACTGTATATCAGTCTTATTTGTATGAGGATGGCCTGATATTTCAAAGTTTACGAGACTATCCACTATATAGGTTAGACATTGCTGAATAGTACTGTTATAAACATCTTCAATAATAATAATTTTCTTTGAAACCCTGGCCGCTTCTTTTAATAAATTTATGGGATCGCTAACATGGTGCAAAACTCTAAGAAGTAATGAAATATCAAATTGCTTATCAGCAAACGGAATAGTCCTTCAATTGTAAAGCACAGGGTTTATTCTATCTGTATAGGTCAAATCCTTAATATCAAGAGCAGTAACATCATAACCCTCTTCTTTTAACAACAGTGAAACACTACCGGGGCCGCATCCTATATCCAAAATTTTATCCTCTTGTCCTAAATGTGTGAAGATTCGATTTATTTTAGATGCAGCATCCTTTAACCAGATTTTAAAATAAACATCATTTAACAGGGGGATGGATTTTAAGTGTTCTAAACCCACAGGGTATTACTTAATATTAATCTGTGATAATTTTATCCAGATTACAATTGGAAATTCAGCATGAGTACCGTCAGTTTTTCTCATATATACTTTTCTTGAAAGTGGAAAAGATATTCCGTCTGTTTTTACATAATCAAAACAGTAATGCGCAGCATGAGCCCAGCTTCCTATTACATCAGCTGTGTAATCGAGTCTTCTAAGAAGTCCGAAACTGTCAAAGTAAAGAGTTTGCTCTTTGCAGTGGGTGTGAATATTGTCAGGATATATTACTTTTAGAGCATCGAGGATTTCTCCTTCATCCTCTATGCTTTGTCCAATAGATAATTCAAAATCATATGTCTTAAACATAAAAGGAGTGCACAAATAGTTCCATATTGCATAACCTGTAAAATATATAGTATCAAGATAATCCCAGTAAAGCTTCTTGCTTATTCGGTTAAATTGCTCTCTTGGATTTTCTCTCTCTTCTTCAATCTCACCAGATCCATTTTCTATATATACCGTGCCTTTATCAAATACTCCTTTACTTCCAAGCTCAGGAAAATCATTAAATACAGTCATCATTGTTTTAGGATAAACCGTAAAATTCACTTTACTCAGTGATGAATACTTAAGTTTGGATAGAGGAAGAAGACCGCCTGTTCTTGCGGTTACATTTATCTCGTCAACCCTGTTCCATGCGTCCATACCGCCGTGGGCTTCTATTACTTTATCTAATAATTCATTTACTTTACTCATAGCTCTTAATCACAATATACCAGCGATATTGTTCAATTCGAATTAAAAGATAAAATAACTTAAATAATATTACCCTTGGAGAGCTTTGGATATAAGAGATTTAGCTTCTGCGGGTATCTTAAGCTTGAGAGCAAGTTCTCTGCCATTTTCAGACATCTTATTCCAGGTCTTAGTAATAATTCTGCTTAGTTTATCAGGATCATTTAGATGTTCTTTTGAAAAATCAGAAAAGTAGTTTTCCAAGAACACAAGGCATACTACGTCTTCAAGCATCTGTGAGTCGGGATCAGTCTTAAATAACTCTTTTTTAATCAGTGATTTTACTCTTAGTATTGAATCTTCATCATAACCAACATGAGACATGATCTCTGAAACCCTCGATGCATGAAAATCCATAAGCTCTTTTCTCCACATTCTATACCCGTCTCTATCCACCGGGTATTTCGATCGTGGAATCTTCCAACGCTCTATATGCTGTGCACGAGCTGCTATTTTGAGAACATCCGATGCCTCCGGGTCAAGTATATCGAGCCAGCTTGTCATTCTGTTGGAATATAACAGCTCTTTTGGAAATTCTTTGCCGTCTAGAAGTTCTGTGTTAGGATCTTGCAGATTGGCCTTATCTATAAGGGATATAGCTTTTTGATATCTTTCTTTATCACTCATCAAGAAAGTTTAATATAATAACTTTAAATATTAAGTCTTAATATGATTTTATTGTTTGAGAGCTTCTTTGTCTCCGATATATAGCTCATCCACCCACTTATCGAACAATCCATCGGGAATAGGAACCCATATAGACTGAACATGTTCTATATCTTTATTGATAAGCCTGGCTTCGTCATCAGATATATTCCTTATTTCATCAATCATATACTGCATTCCCAGATTAGGAATATCCCTTGTCATCATCCTAGCATATTTTCTCTTCATTTCATCATCCTCCGGCAAGAGAATAAATACTCTCCTTCATTCAAATATTAATTAAGCAATATTCATGCCATTTGCTCTAATGTATTTAATATAGAGATTTCGGCCTTTAATATTTCATCATCCTCCCCAAAATCTCTATATTTGCAATAATTATAATATATTATGACTAATAGTTCAAGTAGTTATTTAAGATATTTAATATAATTTAAGGAGCTCGCATAGGACAGCAAAGTATACTAAGCTGAAACTATGCAAAAGAAGTTACTTAAGAATACAAAACTATCAAATAGTAAGATAAGCAAGCTAATACAAATGTTTGTATTGGAAGTGCCGGCATGTAAAGC
>JBFFSH010000094.1:0-7698 GCA_041572575.1 Thermodesulfobacteriota bacterium | reverse complement strand
GAAAGGGCACATGCTGCTGCCGGAATAGAAAATCTTACTAATTACCTTGCCAATCAAATTAATTCTACTACATTTCCACTTACATGCGGAGGCTCGATATGTGGTGACCTCGATACAGATGATGACGGTGATATAGATTTGGACGATCTGGATACAAGCGGTGACGGATTATTTACGATTTTGGACAGCATCGACCCATCATGCAATGTCGACGGCGGTGATTTCGTTACATATATGGAGTGCATGGGTGGAACATGTGCTCCCAGCGTGCAGGATGCCGTTTGCGAATCGGACGACTCAAAGACTTTCAGGGTGCAGCCGGGCGTAGCTACATGTACCGAAGGGCAGTCATGCGGACACGCAGTATCGGGTAGCGCCAGAATAGATGCGGTGATAAGGACTTTCTTTGAATTTTTAGATGTTGATCCCTCGCTGGAAGACTATCATTGTGGAGACGATATACAGCCCTCCGGAGCAAGCGTGGATAAGATGTTTGATGGCAGTACGGTGCTTTCAATTTCATGTGATGACTATTTTTATAACACTCCCTTCAGGGATGTAAGCGATATAGTAACCCCAAATAATGCCGATCTTCCGGACTCGCCCGACGCAGGTTTGGACTTTCGATCAGGAATGCTGGATGATACCGACGATGAAGAAAGAGGCGTGAGGTTCAGAGGAGTTTTTATAGGCGGAGGAGTTAACAATAAAATTGCGGAATACTACGCTGATAGTGCATGCCAGAAGGCAGCTGCACATTTACCTCAGGGAGGTTTTGCAGGAGGCAGTGACCCAGATACGAGAAATGATTACAAAGATTATAGCGATAAGGCTCCGGGTGGTAGATCCCCGCTTGCAAACGTGATAGGTCACGACGACACCAGGGAGTCAAGCGGCGGCGAGATGGGTTCTAACGACCTGCCAAGCTCATTCAGGGTGTTGTTCCAGTCCAGTGATACCGCAGCATGCGCTCCGGCGTTTGCAATATTGATTACGGACGGTAAGGACACCTGTTCGGGAGATATTGACCCTGCTACTGGCGGGGATCCAACTCAAGGATACTGTTACGATACAGCAGGCACGAACCAGACTGCTCCGGCATGTCAGAAAATCGATCTCAACAAAGACGGTGATACTAAGGATGCCGGAGAAAAGCCAGCAGATGAAATAGGTATCTTAAATCATCCTGCGGCTGTGGGCAATTCAAACAGAAGAAGTGCTATTCAGGCTGTAAACACACTGAGGACTCATTTTGTAAGGACTCCTGCTGCAATGAAAGTAGGTCCCGATACCGAAAAAGAGGTACTGACTTTTGTGGTATGTCTTGGAGCCGACAACATCACTGATATAAGAACTTGCAACGCAATGGCGCTTGCCGGTGGCACTCATTCGAGTGGAGTGATAAAACATCTAAGTCCTGCTGGAGAGGTTGGTAAAGTAGAACCGAACACAACAGTAATAGCGAGTGATGCAGGATTAATTGCGCTTGCTACTGCAAAGGACTTGACTACAAATCCTGCAAATGCCTGGATGGACGGCTGCAGACTTGGGGATGAAAACGAAGGAAGCGGCGTATGCACTATAGACGGCAATAATCTATTTGATAATACATTTTTTACTTCTGCCACAACCGTACTGGATACAACGGTAGCCGAAACCAGCTTTGCATTCTTTGCAGATGATCCCGATGAGCTTTTGGAGGCATTAGAGGCGATTTCATTTTTTATAGGGGGGTTTGGAACCACTGGTACAGCACCACAGGCGCCTGCATCTTCTACGACTGTATTTTTAAGGGACAGGATATACCTTGCACTTTTAAAGCCTAATGAATCCGAGCCTTTCTGGCAGGGACGTCTTGCGCTTTATGGGTTTGTAAATGACCCGGACAACCCTGGCGGTAAGGTAGTAATAAGAAAACCCGATGGAGATGAAGACTTAAATGACGGCTCGGCTGTAGACAGCCTCAATATTTTTAATGACGACGGCACTTTAGATAAGACCATAGCTACATCTTATTTCTGGGAGGCTGGCAAAAAGCTTGCCGAAAGAGATTTATCAGGCTCTAGTAATCTGGATACAAATGATTTCAGGGATATTTTCACAATTAAATTTTCACCCGACCCTTCAGATTCGGAATTTGACGGTAGTGTAGTCGATACAAGAAACATGAGTATAAGGTACGTGGGTGAGAGAGTAAGATTTTCAGAGCAGATATCACCAACAGTTGTAACAACTCTTAGTCCTGAACATTTTTCTATAAGCGATGCGGATGTTGACCCTGATGGAGACAATGCTATTCCAGCTGCCTGTGAATCCAGCTGTGACACTACGGTAGTTTGTTCGGATATAACTACAGCTGGCTGTAAAACTTGTGTGAAAAACTGCCTTCGCGACCGTGTAGTTAAATTTTTCAGTGGAGAAACAGGGATTACCCCTATAGCTGATAATTTGGGAAGCCCAGGTGTCGGAACCACATGTACTGATGATGGTAATTCCAATAATAGTGAATTCGGGTGCGACTGTCCTGACCCGGGTGCGGGGATCACAGGCAGTGATTCACAATGTTCTGTAAGGCTTGGTGATATGTTTCATTCTGCCCCTGTGATAGTTTCATCTCCAAATCCGTTTTTCTTCGATATTGGATTTGGAAGATTTGTAAACAAGTTCCTTAGGAGGACATCTTCACTCTATATTGGCTCAAACAGTGGCGCTATTCACGCTTTTCATGCGGGCGAGCTTGTTGAAGGCACGGTTCTGCCATCTAAAAATCCTTTTACCTTGGAGCAGGAGTCGGTGCCGTTTTTTGACGAGGGTACAGGAAGGGAGATGTTTGCCTTTATCCCTGGTTATTTTATGCCAGATACCCGCTCACCCGAACTTACAGATCCTACGACACCGCTTAGTACTTATTTTAACAGCGAGAGCCCTGCACCATCGCCTTTATATGACACGCCGGAGTATAGATTTGGAGACTTAAAGGACACCGCTCTATATGGTAAAACTCAGAGGTCTTATGTTGACGGCACATTCTTAATTGCCGATGTATGGATTGATGGATATAAAAATGGAATAAAGAATGACCCGAACGTTTGCAAAAGTAAGGATTCTCAGTCCGATACTTCTACAGATGTTGACCTGAACGGAGTAATAGATCCGTGCGGCAAGGAATGGCACACTGTTATGCTTGCCGGAAACAGAAATGGTGGAGGTTTCTATACTGCACTTGATGTGACAGGACCTAAGTGCTCAGGCTCATGCAGTACCGACTCAAACGCAATAGATAATGCTGCTTCCATAAAGTTAGGCAGCACAGCTGAAATTGCCGATGCTCCCCAGTATCCAAGGCATCTGTGGACTCTCTATGACAAACACTTTGGAAATACATGGTCAGATCCTACGATAGGACGAGTAAGGCTTAAAACAGATGCTGATGGGACGCCTCTTATAACAGACCGCTGGATAATGTTTGTAGGAGGAGGTATGGACCCCGAAAATATATTCCCGAATAAAGATACCGACGGTGATGGTACGTTAGACGGGGCTGATTTTGATGATAATGTTAATTATGTTGGAAATGGCTTCTATGCCGTTGATATAGCAACTGGCGAGATTATATTTAAGTTCCATCCATCAGATAGTACGCTTACAAACTCCAATTTGATGGTATGTGAAGTAGCCAGCGAAGTTGGAGTATTCGATCTGAATGCAGACGGTTATATGGATGTAGCCTATGTGGGAGATACATGCGGCAGGATGTGGAGATTTGATGTGTCTATGCCGATTGAAACCGATTCAGAGGCTACAAGTTCTGATCTTGCTCTTAAATCTCTTGATACTGGTATTAGCGCGCCTGACTGGACAGGATCGGTAGCGTTCTGCGCAGGCAGCGATGCGAACTGTCTAGTTGACGAAATGGATGAATTTAGTGACCCAATAGTTGTTACAACAGATGCATCTGCAGTGCCATCTTTATTCCCGATATACTTCCCCCCTTCGGTGGTGATTGACGACATTGGAAGAAAGCATGTGATATTTCAAACCGGAGACAGAAGGGAACCAACTGATAATGAGAAATTCGGTAAGCTTTATAACTTTATCGATGATTTTATACCCGCTTTTCTTGCCGGAGGAACAGCTGTACAGGCTTCTCAGGTAAAGACTGAAGAGTATCTCACGTCAAGAGACTTGGTTGTAAATCTTAGTGCGCAGAGCGGAGTAGCCAATCAGTTCGAAGCTGTATCTGTTGATCAGACTGCAATAAATGCTAATGGTGAATTCCTAGTAAATTTCCCTGGTGGTAGTAATACGCTAGGTGAAAAGGGGATTGGAAGACCCATTGTCGCAAACAGGATACTATTATTTTCTACTTTTGAACCTGATGCACTGCTTGATAATTCCTGTTCGGCAGGTCCGGGAGTAGGAAGAATATTTGCGCTTGATTATCTGACGGGTGAGTCTGCTCTTGCGAGAATTCCAGGATCAGACAAAATTATTTCAGGCAGTGACACACAAAAAGCAGCTGCTGCTGGTAAAAGTGTTGGGGTTGGTATGCCTACGCCTGCATCACTTACATTTGGTGAACGCGGATCTCTGGTTATGACTATAGCATTTACAGGAGGAGTTAGTGGTGACGGCGGTGATAGTGGTGCGTCATTTATTGTTATTACGATTGCGGATTTCCCACAGCGTACACAAACTTTGTATTGGGAGGAGCTTATTTAGATCTTCATTTTTGAGTATTAAGGCAATGATGAAAATATTATGTATATATCTAAATCTACAATAAGAGGATTCACACTCATTGAGGTAGTAACTATTGTAGGGATTATAAGTCTGTTAATAGTAATAGCAGGCTCATTTTCTTCTCAATTTTTCCAGAGAAGAGATATAGATCAGCTAACAAATGCGGTTTCGGGGGAAGTGCAGATAAGCAAGCTCAAGGCTGCCAGGGATGGAGTAGAATATAGACTTTCCATGACAATATCTGATGATGAAGATACAATTGAGATAAAACGGGAGAGGGGAAATAGCAACAGCCTTTCCTCTAACTGGACCGAGATATCTAGCCAGATGTTAAAGTTAGAAAAATATATTGATATCACTATTGTGCCCTCAAATCCTTTTGTGATAAAACCGGACGGATCTCTGACTTTAGACCCTTCAAGTGCAACAGAATCTTCATGTGTTATAAGTCCTAAAGATGGCACGAAATTCAAAAGGTGCGGTCAGGTAAGTGTAACAAGACTGGGGCATGTAAACATTATCAAAGGTAATTGGGATGGCAGTGACTGTAAACAGATAAAAGACAAATAATCTTTCAATAAAAAATAAAATTAGTTTGAATCCTTCAAATAAAGACTGTTTTATATATTTTCTGATTTCTTGATAGTCTTTGATATAGACACCTTACCGGACGTATTCCGAACGAAGATGTTAAAGTTAAACAAGTCCTCATTTTTTAATAACATTAATACTGTAGTTCAAAAGCTCGATATTCAGATGAACTGTGAATTATATATATGAAGTAAGGTATTATTAATATATTAGATACAGTGTAGAAACAAATTAATTCAACTTTTGTATATTAGACAAAATACCTTCTCCTGATACACCAAAGTCATTAAACTCTTTTAATTTATCTATTTCACGGATGTTTCCTATTGCTACAGAAGCACATATTATCCACTCAAGTGTTTCCGTTGTTATTGCGTAAGAAAATTAATCATTTGCTTTTTCTGGTGTGAAATATTTAACATAATTTATCTCTTTTATTCTTGATAAATTTGAAGAAATTGAGCTGTGAACATGGTTGCTTAAAATTTGGTAATTTAGGTAAGCTTCATTCTTATTTAGTTCTAATGCCATTTTACTTATAGATGGAAAATTTTTTGTTTTTTAGCTGGATTCTGGTAAGAATTTGGTAATTTCTTTTTCTCTCTCCTGAACTGTATCAATAACATCATCGATATTAGGTTCTATACCTAATTTAAGTGCTTGCTTATTTTAAGCCACTTAAAATTGTCTTTTAGTCCCATTTGCATAACAAAGGTATCCTATCTTCTGGTTTTATATCTAAATATGATAGACGTAAAGAGGCAATCATTAATAACCATGGCTTCTTGATACATATTAGATTTCAACAACAATATGATTGACTTAAAGTGACTAATGCATGATTTGAATATAGTTACAATCAAGAAGTTAATGGGAGGTAGTTTCTGAATATCTCTAGGTAAAGACAAATCAATTTTCTTCTCTATAAATTCCAAATTAGTAATTAAGCTACTTGTATCCATATTTCTACATTACAAATTTTAATATTATAATATTACAGCTACCATAAGGATAAGTATCTATTATTAATTATAGTTCATCCAAATTAAATTAATAATATGTTAAGTAAAAAAATAATAGTCTTGTTTGATGAATATGGTAACCATACTTTTAATCTAAAAAGTAACAGGATATTTGTAGGTGTATCAGCTATTTATGAACTTGAAGATGAAGAAGATATATTTAAAAAGAGTGATAAAATCATGGGGCTTTCTAAATCAAAGCCTTTAAAAAATGATAAGATTAATGTTTCAAAAGCAATTACCATTTCTAATGAGTTAATTAAATACCCAATAGAAATAGATGTAAGGTTTATAAATCTCGATGACTCCATATTAATTAACAATCTCGATAATTATAAGGCGTTTGGTGATTACACTAGAAAAGAATATAGAGGTATCACCAAAGAGCGTAAATATGCTCAGATATTATATCCACAATTAGTGGAAACCTGCCTTTTTAGTAGTATATCTCACTTTTTGGAACATAATACAGAGGATATTTATGATATAGAAATATGTGTGGATAATTGGGAATATCCGATTCCAGATATAGATTTAGCACTAAAATATGCAAGCGAAAAATTAGAGCTGAGTATATCTGATTTGATGAACAAATTTAAAATAAACTCAATAGTAACTATTAGTAACAAACAATTATTAAAAGATATATCTTCAGAAAGAAAAAGATTTATAGATGTTATTACCAGTGTGATAAGCAAAAATTTTCGAGACCATAACGATAAAACATACAGTTCAAAGCCTCTTGAGATATTGACCAAAGGTATGGGTAATAAAATAAGGGTCGAAGATAGTACAGAAGATAGTACAGCAGAAACAAGTAATAGTTTTTATGATTCTATTGTAAATAATGTAGAAGAAACTAGAAATAAAGATAATAAAATAATGTTAATTAATAATTAGATTATTTTATTATTATTTCTGGTCATATCAAATTTTTGAAAATTAATTACTACAATGTAATGAAATTAAGTAATAGCCAATTAGAACAGATAAGACGTATAACTAAAGTAATTCGTGACCCAGCTATTCAACAAGCCCTACGAGTGCAATATGAGAACAGAAATTTAATCAAATATGCTATTAATCTTGCACAACATCATCAGGAATCTATTAAACATATTCTAAACACTACGGGAACATCAAGTATTTTCAAAGATATACTTGAAGCAATACCTCAAGGCTCTATACATGAGCAAACATATAGAGCTATCGAAGCGGTTGAATTGATGAAAAGTCAAATTGATGATGTAACATTAAACCAACTTAACAATTTGCATGATTATATAGATACAAATAATTTGCTTCAAAACTCTCTTCTTCTCGATAGTCATACATTAAAAAG
>JBFFSH010000093.1:0-7736 GCA_041572575.1 Thermodesulfobacteriota bacterium | reverse complement strand
GTCTGATTCGAAGTCCAGACTAATAGAGTCTTTACCGCACATACGGGTTCAAGGTGTCTATTGCTGTCACATATGGCGGTAAAGGCTATCTCCTGCGTGCATGCTGTACAAGGTGCCCAGACGATTGGCAATAGATTGGCAACAGCTAACCAGCTTGGAGAGGTGACTCGGTACAACATCTCCCCATATTTTCGAGTCTCAGTGGGGACATGTCACCGGTATCTACTGGTCTCAAGCTGGAAATTCGGATGACAAAAACATAAATCTGCAGATAGCCCGCGAATACTGCCAGCGAGACAGCAAAATGAAATCCTCATTTGACTTTTATTATTATCAGCCCAAGTTTTTCAGCTGCAAAACGGTAGAGTGGATTTACAGATAATACCACCATCAAAAAACAGCATTGGCGATGATATTGCCAGCATTTATGCCGTTCAGTCCCAGGAAAAAAATCAAGGCCAACACCCAATGTCAGCCCAGCAATGGGAGCGGCTAACAAGAATAGTATGCTGATGACAGGTTAATTCGTTAATTTTCTCATCATTTTTCTATCATCCACTGTTCGATGAAATGCCAAACCTGGCAATACCCATCTTTTAGTTTTAAAAAGTGATACAAAAATAACCCAGGGCCTCGGCAACGCCTGAGCTTTTATGGTTTATTCAGAAATTAATTACGTCTCCATTTAATTTTTATTCGTTTTTCTTCCAAGAATTTATGTAACATGGCGTATGTTGGCTCGTCTATAACACCATTCTTCCTGAAATCGTTTAGATAACTTAACTTTTTATTGAATTCTTCTATAGTTTTGATCTTATCAAAACTGTATTTCAACATCTTTACCTGCGCCTCATTGTTGGCCATTGTTTCTTTTCTCCAAATTATCTTTCCTGGTACTGGTTTTCAATGCTTCATCCAGCTTTTTCAGTACTATTTCAGGATTTTGCTGTACAACTAGTGCCCACTCATCACAAAATTTTCCTTTCATGTTGGTCAACTGTTCAGTTTCACCAAAATTCAAATAACCTGAAACTCTTCTGCCTTGTAAATCCCGGATCATTCGAGCCTTAGAATAAAGAGATATATCATTTATTGCTTGAGAAATTTCTTTTCTTCTAACTTTGTAATCATTTGATAATTTTCTTGGGGGTTTTCGAGTCAGAGCGAGCGCTTTTTGAATTTGATATTTTGAAGCGAGAGGACGAACACGGTTAACATCTATTTTTGCTAACGGAAGCCAATAACTACTATTTCCCGTTTTTATCCTGAAATACATCTGTCTTATTCCTTCTAGTGTTCGTTTTTCTTTAGTTAAAATTTGGCCAACCCCATAATATATATGTACGACCCAATCTCCTATGCTATAAACACCTTGATCTGAAGTCATATTGCCTTCTCCTACAATTTTTGCGTCATTTCTATTATTGTTTTGTTTGTTAACCGGAACGTAATTCCAGGTCGTTTAATTCCTGGTATGCTCACCATTAGATTTACCAACAGCCACCAAAGCCTATTTTCAGGAGTTTGATGAAAAAATACGCCTTTTTAGTCTATCCCTTCTCTAGTTTCTAGGTTGATGGCAACAACATACTGGTTTGGGAAGGCGACTCGGAATTGTCACCAACTCGAATTTTTTGTCGCACCTGGGATATTGCAATATTCTTTCGATAACGAAAAGAAACCAGATAATTAAATGTTTTTCAGTATTTTTTCCATTAAGAACTATCTGGTCGCACCAAGTGTTTGGTGAAAAGAAGACAGTACCCATTTGTGATAGAGAATAAATAATTGCTATTATTGATATATCGGTTCGAATTCTATTCCTGGTTTTTTTTAGATTTTCAAGTAACCACAACCCTAAGATTGGGGAACAAGTGGCTTTCTAAATTTCACTGAGGATCATTGCATTCGCAATTGCTCTCGGCTCGGGTGGGAGTGAATAAACATCACTTTCGTATCCAGAATTATAGGGGGAAATATTTAATATTTTGTTTTCCACTACCAAGGTGCTGCTTCCACCTGGATCGAAACCCATTGCATATTCCAACCCTTGGATTTTAAGAATATCTGCCATATCTCCGTGAGTCGCTCCCACTGATTCTCTAATTCTTCCATTGATTGTTAGGACAGTAAGGTTACCGGATTTATCAATCCCGACTGCGATTTTTGGGCCTCTACTATCAAGATAATCCATTCTGGCAGCCTGGGTGTTTTTTGAATTTAAAGTTAGCCATCCCTCAATATCCATGTCTATACAAACTTCCCCTTCTTTTATTAGAAGTGGGCCGGCTTCTACCGCTGATTCTATTTCCTCCCAATTATTCATCTTTATGACCAATTCCATTCCTGTTTTCCAGGTATTTGGGAATTGTTCTTTTGGAAAGGAAAGCGTCAGTCCAACGGGTAATACAGGAACTGTTTCATTTTCTTTTGTGTGAACAATATCAATGATAATGTTGCCCGAAAGCCTAACAATAACTCTACCATTTCCAATTAGGTGGTCATCAACATATAGAAGATCATAAAAACAAGGTGAACTTAATGGGTGTTTTGAATTATACGCTTGAGGTGAGAAAACTATTGTGTTTGAAGTGTCCGTAATGGTGATCCCTTTAGATGAATTCACTCTTTTTATTTTTATTCTGCCGTCTTGTAATACAATAAATGCTGGCTTATTGAATAATGGGGGCGATAGAACCTTTTTATTTGATATTATCAAACCTAAAGGTGAACCAATAAATTTCTCCGGAATACCTAATTTTCCAACAAGCTCCGAATTTAGGATATAACCACCATTCCAAGCAACTTTAGCGTTTCCACCTGGTGTTAGATTAAAATCATTCACAAATTCAAGAACAGTTTTCGGCTTTTCTTCTGTGGACATTACTGAAAACCGCCATTTTTTATTTGAATGACGCAGATTAATTTTAGCGAAAACTCCTGCCCAAGGTAGACCATCAGAATAAAGCCCATTAATATAGGAATGGCTAACATCTGATTTCTGATCGTTTGGCTGGTCTAAATTTCTCAATACGGTATTAATAGGAGTTCCTTGATCCTCAGCGTCCCTTTTTAATAATTGCAGTACTTTATCTTCCCCAAGAGAATCGCATAATTTTTTGTAGCGGAAACTTTTTAACGCTTTACTGAAGTCTTTTCCGGTCTGGATTGGAACAGGATAAGATAAGGAAAATCGCATTCCAGCAGGTACCCATTGAACATAGCCACTACCAATTGGGATTCCCATTATTTTTGAAGCGAGGGGATGAGATACTTTCCCAATGTGGAATCGATCCAAATCAACAATGTCTGTCATGTTTGCTGCGTTATCGCCAAGAGTGACAATAATGCCATTTCCCTTTTTTACTTGTTGTAAAACATCGATAACTTTCTGGCCAACTTCATAAAAATGGATGCCGACTGAATATTGTTCACTGCCAACAATTTTGCAAATCTTATGCTCAAATAGCAGTTTGAGTTCTGGATCTGCATCGTAGTACACATAAGATTTCAAAACTTCTGCCGTCATAGTTTCGCCGAGTGTTTTATTACGTTGAATAATGAAGATAGGTGCTATATTTCCTTGAATTAGATCCCGCGACCTGATTTCTTCACCTTCTTTTAAACCTAACTGCTCCCTCACTGGCTGAAGAACAAACAATTCAAGCCCTAGTTCAATTTGATTCCCAAGAAAAACGGCGACAGGAATATTTGAAAATAGTTTTCTTTCTAATTCATCAATGTGGTCAACAGCCAACTCTGAGTTATCGAAAAGCAATGAGAGATTTTTATGCCAATCTTTACTTAACTCTCTTGTTTTTTCTATTCTAATTGCTGGTGGCGGAGAAGTAATTTTATTAAACAGGATATTTATTACCCCAGTTAGCTCTTGGGGAGTTAACTCTCTGTATGGATAATAATTCTTGTTTCTATGTCTGTAAGCAAATGAGTGATCCATTCGAATTGGGATTTCTCCCTCTCGATGACGGAATACTGAGTCAACGCTGTTATAAAATTGGTGAATATCTGTTTGGGATATTGGTGAAGGGGCGCGATTTTTATCGACAAGCTCCTTCGCAAATTGCATCGCCATTCCCCTAACTCGCTTTTCCTCTACCCTGAAATAACTCGGATCTATCAGCGATTTTAAGTGAAGCATGTATGCCATTTGTCCATAGCCTGGGAGATATTGCCGCTTTTTCGTCGACATGATTTGTTGCGCAAATTCCTTATTTGAAGCAATGTGATCTTTGTATTTTTTCAGTGCGTCTTTTGCCAATTGCAATGACCTTTCCCCCGAGGTGATTTGCAAAAATAGTCGGAAAAGTAATTTTTCTAAATCCTTTTTCAGTGCAGAGGTACTATATCTGTGTTCTACGGCTTCTTTATTGTGTAAACTGTCCCTCTTATAGCCTTTGGGAGAAAAAACAGTATATTTTATAGCCTCGATCAAATCGACGTTTAATTCTTGATTTTTAAAATCCAGGTTTTTTATCCGGTCCTCCTTTGGCAAATGATTTCCAATAACCCTTGCATAAACTTCTTCTGGAGAAAACCTTCTACAAAATAAAGGTGTCCCAGCTGCTGCAGCTTCTAAAATTGGAAGGCCTCGCCCCTCAGTTTCACTGGGAAGAACGGCCAAAGAAGCGATATTAAATAACTCTCCAATTCCTATAGGATTTAAAAACTTTTCTTTGAAGGATGGTTTATCAAACTCACTGAATAAAAATCCAAGCAGAATTCGATTTCTTACCTCTTGATTTAAATTTAATACTAGCGAATTAAAATTCTGTAGGATTTGCATAAAATATTTGTAATGACCAATTGCAATTGGGCCGGTTACTAATAGCGTAATTCGAAGTTTTTTATTCTGCTCAAAGAAAGCACAAAATTCCTCATCAGAAAATAGCTTGCTGATGAGAGTGAAATTAACTTCGATTTGTTTACGAGCGATAATTCTTGTCGGTTGAAGCAAAATAATATTATCGTTCTCGAAGTCAAAATCCTTTTCTCCTTCAGCCCCAATCAATAGTGGAAATATTTCAGCAGAAGCCCCCCATTTTTTTTCAAGAATCTTGGAGATTGAATATATGGGAATAAGTTCCTCTCCATTGCCAAAGATGGTCGCCAGCTGGTGGAAAACCATTCTTTTCCCTTCAGCATTTTGGATTTTATTAAATTTCTCAAAATTGATTTCAGTGCCAATCTGAGCAATATTCGCTGGGTTATGTCCATGCTCATTGATTAATACCCTGCTTTGAAGGTGGTTAATATTGACAGAGAACCAAGTTCGTGATTCCCATGGATATACCCTTTCAATTATGGAAAAGACTTCACCAATGTGATAGTTTTTGTAAAAATGATCTCGCGGTCCGGGTTTGGCTCCGTTTTTCTGAAGATCTACTTCGCTGTTCCCGCCTTCCCAATAAAAATCATGATTATTATTTATTACGGGAATTCCTAGAAATTCCGAGATAAATATAAGAGCCAATGCAAGAGAAATATTGCCTGGATTTGAGTTTGTATTTACTAGATACAATAATTTGATGTTGTTCTCTTCAATGTAATGACCGAGTTTTTCGGTGACATTGAGTACTTCGGACCAAAATTTTAAAATAAGGTCGTTATAGATTTTGCTACCCCGCTCAAGTTTTTGATGGAAGAAATATTTATATAACGGCCATTCATCAAAACTGGCTAGTTCATCAAGCTGAAAACGGTTTGCTCCAGCAGGAATTAGCAGTTCACTCTTTTCATCAAATTTGCCCCCAATATAATGCAGTGGTAAATCTTGGATGATCGAACGGAAAGCTTTTGCGTATTTTTCAATTTCCATCGAGGCACCATCTATCGAATAAAAGAATGTAATGAATGCAATACCCCCATCCGATAAAGATTTAATAAAATCATCATATTCCCCTGAAAATTCGGAGACTTTCACCTCTTTATTTTCTTTAAACTTATCTATGAATAACCCCAGATCAAACCAGGTTTTAATAGTCTCATTCCGAAGAATAGACATCATTTCTTTTATATTCATTTATTGTCTCCTGAAATGCTGGAACGTAAGAATCGGTTCTAAAGAGGGGGCGCTACCGCTAGATGAAATTATATTGTTTCAAACAGAATTTCTAATTTCTCTCGTAATGTATCAAAAGAAAATAGTAATTTTCCCAAGCTGAAGTTGTGTTCTGAAATCTCACGCTGCAGCTTTTTATCATGGAGGATTTTCTCTGCTTCTGTAACAGCTTCATCGGTCAACTTATTATCTTCAATCATTACTGTTTTAAAGCCTTTACTGCCGATATCTGGCCAGTAAACAGGTTTGTAATTATTCACAAATATTGGGGTTTTTGATAAAACAGCCTCAACAAAGGCATTACCAAAACCTTCGTAACCGCTAAAGTAGGTGCAGGCGACAGCATGAGCGTAGGCATCAGAAAGGTTGTAAATCTTTTCACCATCTGAGGTTATATTTCTGTTATTGAGGATCCGGCGATAGGCGAAAATTGCCCTGCCGTTTAATTTTCTTTTTTTAATATCTCTGACTAGGGCCTGGTAATACCCTTTGCGCTCATCATCCTTAGCACTGCCAGTGATCACTAATTTAATTCTTTTATCGTCAAATCGCTCAAGGAGTTCCAATGCTGTTTCAATACCCTTTCTTTTCACAATCCTGGTGATTTGAAAAATGGGTATGTCGCCATTTTCGATGCCAATGGAATTTAATATGTCCTGGTTGTAGTTATCACTTTCAGCGTATGGCTGGTTGAAATCCATTACATTTGGAACATATACAGCTTTGATACTAAAATTATCTCTCAGATATTTCTTAGCTGCCGTATTGATAACTGCGTGTGTAGCATATGGGATCTGTAATGGAAAAGTCTCTTTGACAATTTTTTCTACTTCTGGAAATGGAGTAGTATATCTTTTTCCACGTTCCCAATAAAAATCATGATCGTGACAAACAATCTTTACTCCAGTGTGTTCCACCAATTTCTTTATAGCCATTCCCATACTTAAATGAGCAGGTAGTGCTGAAGCATTCTCAGATAAGATCACATCAATTTTGTTTTGCATGACCCATTTGAACATTTCTACTGCCCATGCATCTGAAATACGATGCAAATGGTCTAGTAGTTCATCTGGATCATCTGGGGGATAGAAAAATGCCCGCTCTTGTTCCCATTCGCATTCTGGTGAAAAGAAAGACAAGCCGGGTAAGACTGTTTCAAATTCTTCTCCCAGGATTGATTTTCTAAATCTACCCGATAATATATAAATTTCATTCTGCATTTCTCTTAAAACCTTGATCCATTTTTCTGTTTCTAAAGAAACCCCATCCACATCCCCTATTCTGCCAATGATTATGCCAATTCTCATGATCACTCCTTAATTATTTTTCGGGAAATTTTGGGGCATTGGTATGATTGTTAGGTGTTTTGGTAATCGTTGGGAAGTTGTTTTTAATTGCCAGTTGGTTCTAATTACTTTAGAAACACACCTATATTTGTACCAAACCAGAGTCATTTTCATCCAACATGCAGCTCGGTAACCTGGCGGAAATGAAAGCCCATAATTGCCATTGTAATAGCCAGCGGGAACAAGCGCGGACGCCGGAAGAGTGCCCAGAAAAAGAGCCGCCAATAATGGGCGCGTTCAACACCGCGGATACCTAATTGGTAAATGGACCGTCCCAAGGCAAAGATGTATTGCGGGTCTGGATGAAACCG
>JBFFSH010000092.1:0-8534 GCA_041572575.1 Thermodesulfobacteriota bacterium | reverse complement strand
TTTTTCTTGACTGCTTTTTGTGCACTGCAAAGGGGACAGTTTTTTGTTCATAGTTAAACCTGTTTAACTTTTTTCTCATTATAATATAGTAAATAAAGGCTAAAACCCCATTTTCAGCACACATTTTTTGCAATTATGCCCTATACGCTTATAAAGAAGCTCCATACATACAGGGGAGAATCGAAATTCTCAAGCTGGTTATACAGAGTAACTGCTAATGCAAGCTATATGATGCTGCGGTCTGAAAAAAAATATGAGTACGACCTGAGCTTAGAGGATTATGTACCATATGATAATAAAGGCACCCTTATGGGCAGGATGCACCACAAGGACTGGAGCTCAAGACCCGATATTGTTATATATGTAAAAGAGGCGCTCAAAATTTTAGAAAAAGCGGTAGATGAACTTCCCGAGGTTTACAGGGTTGTATTTTATCTTCGTGATATAGAAGGGCTTACAAATGAAGAGGTTGCCGAAGTTTTAGATATATCTGTACCAGCCACAAAATCCAGAATCCATCGCTCCAGATTATACATAAGAGACAAAGTCTCAGATTATTTCTATGAGTGGAAGAAGATTGGTTAGTCGGTGGGCAATCAGAATCTTATTACAATTGCATTCATCATACTTAATTATGCGAAATATATTTATCTTATCAGTAATAATTTTACTTCTTACAACTTATAACTCTTATTCAATAAGCTTGTTTGAAGATTACAATGGCTTTGATGTTTCAAACAGTCTTATACCAAAAGAAAAGATTTTTTCAGGGGGGCCTCCAAAAGACGGTATTCCAGCAATATTAAATCCTAAATTTGAATCTGCATCCAGTGCTTCATGGCTAAAAAGTTCTGACTTGGTTTCAGGAGTAGAAATGGAAGGAGTATTTAAGGCTTATCCTCTTAGAATATTAGTGTGGCATGAAGCCGTAAACGATAAAGTAGGCAGTAAACCGATCATGGTTTCATTCTGTCCGCTTTGCGGATCAACCCTCGTTTTTGACAGAAACATAGACGGACAGGAGCTCACATTCGGAATCTCTGGACTTCTTTACCAGTCTGATGTTTTGTTCTATGATCATCAGAATCAGAGCCTGTGGTCACAGCTGGAAATGGAGGCAATCTCGGGGCCAAAAGCCGGGACCGAGATGGGGGTTCTTCCGTCGGTGCTTGCTACCTGGGGTGAGTGGAAGAAAAAACATCCGAATACCCTTGTGCTTTCAAGAGATACGGGATTTAACAGGGATTATAGTAATATGCCTTATGGCGGTTATGAAAAATCAACAAGTTTATATTTCCCTGTAGATAATCAGGATAAAAGATATCATCCAAAAGAGAAGGTGCTTGTGGTAATTTCTTCTGACGGCGTTGCCAAGGCCTATGCTTTTAAAGAGCTTGGCAAGGTGAGCACACCTCTAAAGGATCAAGTCGGCAGTGACAAAATTACAATAAAATATAATGACGGCAAATTTGTTTCTGCTTATGATAACAATGGATCGCCTATAAAATCTTTTGTTACATACTGGTTTGCCTGGTACACATTCAGGCCCGACACGCTTGTGTATTCGGTCTCAGAATCGGGGTAGATGACCAGAGATTCTAATTTATCAATTCCAGGGTAATCCTATATAGTATAAACCTCATGACTCTATCAATATTTTTTAAAAACTTCTTTAGAAAGGATACAACACTAAGGGCACTTAAGGTGGCATTTGTAGTCGCTCCAATACTAATTTTGATTAATCATTTTGATACGATTATGAACAGGGACTTCCATTGGGTATTTTACTTAAAATCCATAATCACATTTTTTGTGCCGTATACAGTATCAGCATTTTCGTCTGCAATGGCCTATAGTCAGAGTGTGGGGAAATGAAAAGATTTTTATGGATTACAGTACCTATAGTGTTAATGGTATTAGTCTTCTATCTGTTCTTCCGCCCTGTTTGTGTGATTATTACTGAAGAAGAAGTGAAGAATTTTAACCCTCCAATTGAAACAAGAACCGACAAGAACTTTTATATGCAAACATTTCAGAAAAAAAATGGCCAGTGGTATCAGTGTAAAACCTGGATTTCCAGAAAATTCTTTTTTTAGAATTTGTCTGCCTATGTCTCTGCCTATGTCTAAGAAAATAATTTCTGTATATCATAAACCAACTAACACAAAACTTGCCGAGGGGCCAGGCGGCTGGGGGATAACTTCGTTTGAGGGTAATTTATATATAAGCCGCAAATATTTACTAACAGAAGGTTTTAAGATTAATTATTTTCCCGGCTTCTGCATCTATAAATTCTTCTATTTCTGGATGGATTTAAACCTGGAAGATGGTCATATAATAAAGAACCTGGCGTGGATGTATGTTCTTCCAAATCCCCTTTTTCCGTTCATTTGGTTTAGAGTGGGGATACCCTGCTATCATCCTGAGATTGAAATTATTGAAAATGTAAATTAAGTTATTGTAATGAACTACCTGGCTCATACTTATTTATCTGACAATAGTGAAGAGTCTATCTTGGGCAATCTGCTTGGTGATTTTATAAAAGGTAATCCCGATGAGCATTACGAAGGTGAAATTCTTAAGTGGATTAAGATCCATCGCAAGATAGATGCTTATACCGATGCGCATTCAGTATTCAGATCATCAAAGAGGCTTATAAGCAAGGAACGAAGAAGGTTTGCTGGTATTATCGTAGATATTAGTTTTGACCATTATCTGGCAAAAAACTGGCACGAATACTCAAATGAGACTTTTCCACAGTATGTGAATAAAATCTATTCGATTTTACAAAAAAATAAATCTATTCTGCCTGAAAGGTTAATAGGAATATTGCCAAGACTCGTGTCTGAGAACTGGTTTGATATGTATAAATCTATAGAAGGAATAGATTATGTGTTTAACAGGATGTCCAAAAGAGTTAAAAGAGAAAACTCACTAGCAGGTTCAGTTGTTGAAATAACCCAAAATTACTCTGAGCTGGAAGATAACTTCTTTTGTTTTTTCCCAGAGGTTATTAATTTTGTTAAACAGTTAAACGATGTTAATAATAATGTTAAATAATTAATATATAGAGGATAAAAATAATATGCCATCATTTGATATAGTTTCAGAGATTGACTTACATGAAGTAACAAATGCTGTGGATCAGGCCAATAAAGAGGTAGCCACTCGTTTTGATTTTAAGGGTACTGATTCTAAATATGAACTAACGGATAATATTGTAACTCTCAACACCAAAGAAGAGTTTCAGCTTGGACAGATGATGGATGTACTCTCAAAAAAGCTTAGCACACGCAAGGTGGATGTGAGATGCATGGATAAGGATGAGCCCGAACTGTCATCAAACACAGCAAGACAAAAAGTAACACTCAGGCATGGAATCGAGACTGAGCTTGCTAAGAAGATGGTTAAGATGATAAAAGACACCAAACTCAAGGTACAGGCAAGTATTCAGGAAAAGCAGGTTAGGGTAAACGGTAAAAAGAGGGATGACCTACAGGCAGTGATGGCAATGTTAAAGGACTCAAATTTGGAAATACCTCTTCAGTTTATAAACTTTAGAGATTAATATTATTTAAGACTCATTTGAGGAGGACAAACAAATGAAATTAAAGGGAAAGACAGCACTAATCACAGGTGGTGGAGACGGAATTGGCAGGGCTACCGCACTTTTATTTTGTAAAGAGGGTGCCAAGGTTGGAATCATGGGCAGGACAAAATCCAGCCTCAATAAAGTAAAAAAAGAAGCCATGGGAAAGGGTGAAATCCATGTCCTTCAGGGTGATGTATCAAACGAAAAAGATGTGAAAAGGGTAGTGGCTAGCTTTCAAAGAAAATATAAAAAAATAGATATTCTATTTAATAACGCCGGCATTTTTGAGGCTGGAACAGCAGTTACAACCACAAATGATATCTGGAACAGAACGATAAACACGAATGTTAAGGGTGTATTTTTAATGAGTAAGTATGTGGTACCAATTATGGCAAAAGGCGGTGGGGGAGCTATTGTAAATAATTCCTCTGTGCTTGGTATTGTGGGTATGGAAGACTGCCTGGCTTATAACGCATCAAAGGGTGCCGTTAGGCAGATTTCAAAGAGTATGGCCCTTGATCATGCAAAGGAGAATATTAGAGTCAATTCTGTTTGTCCCGGATACATAAAAACAAAAATGGATGTAGAATTTATGGGAAACCCTCCCGATGCTGATGAAATACTTGATAAAATCGCAGCAGACATGATTCCTCTAATAAGAAGAGCTGAGCCAGAAGAGGTGGCGCACTCAGTACTATATCTATCGAGTGATGAGGCCAGGTATATGACAGGATCAGACCTGGTAATTGACAGGGGCTGGACTACTCTTTAGATTTTATTCATATTCATGTACCAGATATTAATACTACTCTATATAGTCTCTCTGCTGGTCTGTCCCTTGCTCTCTTTTAGGTATGCCACCGCTAAATATATAAAAGAGGGCGTTTCATGGAAAAAGGCCTACTTATATTTTTTGTTTATAATTTCCTTGCCGATTGCAATTTTTATTTTGGTAAATTTGATTTTGGTAGGAGCCGAAGAAATCACAGGGAAATCGATAATAACTGAACTGGGCGCCAGGAGTTTATTAATCTACATAGCCTTTGGGATTTTGTTGTTGGTGAATGTCAGTATTTTCTTTATAGTTTATATAAGAAAACTAAATAGAGATAAAAAGAAGATATGACTGCAAAAATAATTGGCGCTATCTGGCCGCTTATTGTATTTCCAGCTGTGCTATTTCTGACTATCCAGGGAACTCTGGACCTTGGAGGTGGCGAAAAGGATATTGTTATTGCGATCCCTATGCTTGCTTTCACTCTTATTTATTTAGTCTCATATGTCATTCTTACAAAAAAGAAAAAGAGAACTTTTATTGCCGTAATGCTTTCTGCTGGTATTTCATTGGTCTTACTATTTGTCATCACACTGGTTTTTGCTCAGCTACTTGGTGTAAAGGCATAATCCCGAATTATAAATAATAATTAGACTCGGCACTTTTTATGACAGATATCTCATTAGAAAAAAAGATTGCCCAGATGCTCATGATAGGCTTTGATGGTTATGAAGTTGATGAGAATCATCATATTTCAGAGGCTATCGGCAAGTATAATTTGGGTGGAGTAATATTATTTGATCTCGAAGAAAAAGATTACAGGCTTAAGAATATTGAATCACATGAGCAGGTGCAAAATCTAACCGCCAATTTGCAGAGTTATTCAGATAATAATCTATTGATTGGAATAGACTATGAAGGGGGGCAGGTTAATAGACTCAAAGAAGAATATGGATTTCCTAAAACTTTCTCACAGCAACATCTTGGTGAGTTGAATGATCCATCACTGACATATGAAAAGTCAGCGGAAATGGCAGGTACTCTAAGTGGGCTGGGAATAAATCTAAATTTTGCCCCAGTAGTTGATCTTAAAATTAATCCCGAAAATCCGATCATTGCTAAAAGAGAAAGAAGTTATTCAAGTGATCCTGAAGTTGTAACTTTACATTCTAAAGAGTTTATCAAAGCGCACAGGCAGGCAGGAGTACTGACATGTTTAAAACATTTTCCTGGTCATGGGAGCTCTACCGCCGATTCTCACCATGGATTTGTAGATATTTCTGATACATGGTCTGAGTCTGAACTTATTCCTTATAAGAAGCTTGTTAAAGATAATCTTGTGGACTGTGTTATGAGCGCACATGTCTTTAACCGCAATATTGATCCGAAATATCCTGCAACGCTTTCAAGTATTCATATAGATCAAGAGTTGCGGAATGAAATAGGTTTTAACGGTGTAGTATTTTCAGATGATCTGCATATGGGTGCAATTAAAGATAACTATACATTTGAACAGACGCTAAACTTAGCAATCAATGCCGGAATCGATATTTTAATTATATCATATGATGAAGAGTACAAAGAAAATCTATGCGAAAACCTCATATACACGATACTAAGGTTAGTAAAAGACGGTAGTATATCTCAAAGCAGAATTGATGAATCTTACGACAGGATCATATTACTTAAAAATAAATTATAGAGGCAGAAATATAAATGTCAGAAATTAAAGTAAGAAAAGCGAAAGTTGAAGATGCGGTTTCAATGGCCGAAATATTAAGGGAAATAGGCTGGTCTGAAAGAAGAAACCAGATGAAATTAGAAGAGGTATCAGGCCCAGTTGAGGGGTTGATTGATCATTGCAATAAAGATACTGAAGGACACACTATGTATGTAGCCACAGATGAAAAAGATGAAGTGATAGGATTTACAACTGTACACTGGGTGCCGTTTGTTATGCTTGGTAGTTTCGAAGGCTATATCTCAGACGTGTTTGTAAGCCCAAGAGCTGGAGGTAAAGGTGCCGGAAGCCTGCTAGTAAAGACAGTGATGGAAGAAGGTAAAGAAAGGGGATGCATGCGTCTTATGCTTACAAATGGAAAGGAAAAACCGTCTTATAAACAGGGGTTTTATAAAAAGCTCGGCTGGACAGAAAGACCCAAGGTTGCAAACTTTGTTTATTATTATAGAGAGCCGTGGTCTTAAACTGTTATGGCTTTAATCTAGTAGACAATTAAATTGCGATTGCTTATATTATAAGGAAATAGAGGTAATAAAATGGCTTTAGCTAAAACAGAAAAAGAAGTAATGGTTGATGCAATAAAGAGTTTGCCTGATGACACTAGTTTTGAAGAAGCGATGGAGCGCTTGTATCTTCTGTCAAAAGTTGAAAGAGGACTCCGGCAAGCTGATAATGGTGAAACTATATCGCATGAGCAGGTAATTAAGCGACTGGATAAATGGCTGAAATAAGATGGACATTGCAGGCCACCGGTGACCTCGAAGCCATAGCGGAATTTATATCAAGAGACTCTGCATATTATGCAAGGTTGTTTGTAAGTAAAATAATAAGTTAAACCGACAGACTTAAAGAATTTCCGCAATCAGGAAGAATCCTTGCTGAAACCAATCATGAACACATCCGCGAAATCTTACAAGGAAACTATAGAATTATTTATCGTGTTAAAGCAGATGTTGTGGAAATATTAACGGTATATCATTCTGCAAGAATTTTAAACTTAGATAAAATAGATTTGTAATCTAAATTCTTGTAGAAAAATAGTTTCCGCTTGTTCATACTATATAGGTTGCCTATTGAAATATATGGTGTTTGTTACCAAAAAAATCTGACATGAAAAAACAACTTGCAATAACAGTGTTTAGTCTATTATCCCTAACCACATATATTCCATATGTGGCTTCGGATGATTCTGAGAAATGGTTTTTAATGTCCAGACACGGTGAATGTGCAGAGATAAAAACCCTCCAAAGAAAAATCCCGGATATAGGTGGAATCAATGACCCGGAATCCTTTATTAAGTTGATGGAAGAAAAGGGTAATGAGGTAATAAAAAATGAACCAAAAGAACTTAAAGGCAAAGCTGTTGAAGTGAGTGTTCCAAATGAGGGGCTAAGCTTGATGTTTGTGGTTGAGTCTGTTTGTGTCGGATTTGCCAGCAAGGAATAGTTCTTTAAATTTACTCTATATAATATGAATGGTCTTTATTATCATTTTGGTATCATAACTTATTTAATCCTAATCTTCTTTGTAGCATCCTGCTCTGTCCCAAAAACAATTACTGAATCAAAACAATCTAAATCTCTCGAAAAGGCAATTCAACTCTCTGCTAAATATCTACAAAAGAGTGTGAAAGAAAACGGGATGTTTGAATACCGTATTAATACAGACCCTACTATCGAGGTTAAACAGAAATATAATATATTAAGGCATGCAGGGACTATTTATGCAATGTCTCAGTATCTTGAGCTTTATCCTAATGACAAAGAAATACGGACAGCCATAGAGCAAGCCGGAAGATATTTGCAAAATAAAGCTATTGAACAAGTACCAGGCAAAAAAGAAATGCTCGCAGTGTGGTCAAAGCCAGAAATTAATAACAGTGGAAGACCGCTTGAAGTAAAATTAGGCGGCACCGGGCTTGGGCTTGTGGCACTCTTAAGTATAGAAAAATTCCATCAGGAGTTTACTCCCCTTTCTGATCTCAGAATACTCGGCAATTTTATTGTCTATATGCAAAGAGAAGACGGAAGTTTCTATTCCAAATATATTCCAGCTGAAGGTGGCAGGTCGGACAAATGGACTTCGTTATATTATCCTGGGGAGGCAGCACTTGGTCTGCTTATGCTCTACGAAAAAGACAAGTCAGCACTTTGGGTTGAATCTGCATTTAAAGCCCTAAAATATATAGCACAAAAAAATAGCGATGCTGTGGTAGTAGACCACTGGTATCTCATAGCCACTGAGAAAATGCTGAATCTGAATAATTATAATCTCACAGATCAGCAGAGGGATTTATTAATTAGCCATGCTGCACGTATATGTGAGAAAATTATAGATGAGCAGATCATAAGCCATAAATATTCGGAATTTAGAGGAGGATTTGCAGTCGATGGAAGGATCACACCAAGCTCCATACGACTGGAAGG
>JBFFSH010000091.1:0-8628 GCA_041572575.1 Thermodesulfobacteriota bacterium | reverse complement strand
GTGTGGTTTAATTCGATGTAAAGCGAAGAACCTTACCAAGGCTTGACATGACGGAAGTAGAAACCCGAAAGGGGGACGACCTGTTAAGTCAGGAACCGCCACAGGTGCTGCATGGCTGTCGTCAGCTCGTGCCGTGAGGTGTCCGGTTAAGTCCGGTAACGAGCGCAACCCCTATCACTAGTTGCCATCACTTCGGGTGGGCACTCTAGAGAGACTGCCGACGACAAGTTGGAGGAAGGTGGGGATGACGTCAAGTCATCATGGCCCTTATACCCTGGGCCACACACATGCTACAATGGCGGATACAACGGGTTGCGAACCCTAAAGGGGGAGCTAATCCTATCAAAGTCCGTCTCAGTTCGGATTGTAGGCTGAAACTCGCCTGCATGAAGCTGGAATCGCTAGTAATCGTGGATCAGCCATGCCGCGGTGAATGCGTTCCCGGGCCTTGCACACACCGCCCGTCACACCACGAAAGTCGGTTCTACCCGAAGTGGCTGGGCTAACCTTCGGGAGGCAGGTTCCTAAGGTAGGGCTGGTAATTGGGGTGAAGTCGTAACAAGGTAGCCGTAGCGGAAGCTGCGGCTGGATCACCTCCTTTTAACGGAGTAAATCCTGTGACATTTGGTCTCGAGGTGTGTCTGCTACTTAAAATTATTATTTTGTAGGGCCGGGCCTATAGCTCAGTTGGTTAGAGCGTACGCCTGATAAGCGTAAGGTCGGTGGTTCAAATCCACCTAGGCCCATAAAATGTGCTGAATTAATTTTGTTAATTAATCGCATAAAAAACGGAGGTGACTGCTATGTGGCCAAGACCGTTTTAATGAATAAATAATTATTTTATCTACACCACAGGGGGTGTAGCTCAGCTGGGAGAGCGCCTGCTTTGCAAGCAGGAGGTCGTCGGTTCGAGCCCGATCACCTCCAAAATGTACTTGAATTTAGTTTCGTTTATCACTGCTAAATAATAGTACTATGGGTTTTATGCCCGAATGTTCTTTGACAATTGCATATGAATTACAAATTATTTTCTATATCCAATTATAGATAGAAGAGCTTTATTCTGTTTATTCAGTAATAAAGCAAATAAGTTTGAGTTTTTTTATACTCCGCAGTTAAGATAGTACGGCATACGGTGGATACCTTGGTGACAGACGGCGATGAAGGACGTAGTAAGCTGCGATAAGCCTCGTGGAGCTGCTAAACGAGCTGTGATACGGGGATTTCCGAATGGGGAAACCTAGCTGAGCAATACTCAGTTATCTTGTAGTGAATACATAGCTGCAAGAAGCGAACGGAGGGAAGTGAAACATCTCAGTACCTCCAGGAAAAGACATCAACAGAGATTCCCTTAGTAGCGGCGAGCGAACGGGGAAGAGCCCAAACCGGAGAGATTCGTTTCTCCGGGGTTGTGGGACCTCAATATGGTATCTGAAGAGATAGTGGAACGGTCTGGAAAGTCCGGCAATACAGGGTGACAGCCCCGTACACGAAATCCCAACAGAACCTAGAGGTATCCCGAGTAGCCCGGCCCACGTGAAAGGCTGGGTGAAGCTGGGAGGACCACCTTCCAAGGCTAAATACGTTCTGTCAACCGATAGTGTACTAGTACCGTGAGGGAAAGGTGAAAAGAACCCCAATGAGGGGAGTGAAATAGAACTTAAAACCGTATGCCTATAAGCGGTAGGAGGGCTATATTCCAGCTTGCTGGAAAATGCCTGACTGCGTGCCTTTTGCATAATGAGCCGGCGAGTTATCGTCAGTGGCAAGGTTAAGCCGAACGAGGTGTAGCCGAAGCGAAAGCGAGTCTGAATAGGGCGATTTAGTCACTGGTGATAGACCCGAAGCGAGTCGATCTATCCATGGCCAGGGTGAAGCATTGGGATAACCTTTGTGGAGGCCCGAACCGGGGAGGGTTGAAAACCTCTCGGATGAGCTGTGGATCGGAGTGAAAGGCTAATCAAGACTCGTGATAGCTGGTTCTCCCCGAAATATATTTAGGTATAGCCTCATATGTTGGCACATGGAGGTAGAGCACTGAATGGGCTAGGGTGCTGAAAAGCTTACCAAACCCAATCAAACTCCGAATACCATGTTGCTTAGTATGGGAGTCAGTCGGTGGGAGATAAGTTCCATCGGCAAAAGGGAAACACCCCAGATCATCAGCTAAGGCCCCTAAATTTGGACTAAGTGTTAAAGGATGTGAAACCGCATAGACAGCCAGTAGGTAGGCTTAGAAGCAGCCACCCTTTAAAGAAAGCGTAACAGCTCACTGGTCGATGCGATCTTGCGCCGAAAATGAATCGGGGCTCAAGTCCAATGCCGAAGCTATGGGTTGTATTTATACAGCGGTAGGGGAGCGTTCTCAAAGGGCTGAAGGGTTACCGAAAGGAGGCCTGGACATTTGAGAAGTGAGAATGCCGGCATGAGTAGCGATAAAAGTGGTGAGAATCCACTTCGCCGAAAACCCAAGGGTTCCTGGGCAAGGCTCGTCCCCCCAGGGTAAGTCGGGACCTAAGGCGAGGCCGAAAGGCGTAGTCGATGGAAAACAGGTTAATATTCCTGTACCACCTTATATGAGCGAAGGGGTGACTGAGAAGGGTAGGTCAGCCGGGTGATGGATATCCCGGTTCAAGCCTGTAGGGTGAGGGATAGGCAAATCCGTCCCTCGTTAAGCCTGAGAGGTGAGTACGAGAGGCTTCGGCCTCATAAAGTGATTGATCCCATGCTTACGAGAAAAACCTCGTAGTGTTGATTATAAGGTGCTCGTACTCTAAACGGACACACGTGGGTGAGTTGAGAATACTAAGGCGCGTGAGTGAACTCTGGTCAAGGAACTCGGCAAATTTGCCCCGTAACTTTGGAAGAAGGGGTGCCTGCATTAGGTGAAAGCATTTACTGCTGGAGCTGAAGCAGGTCGCAGTGAATAAGTGGTGGCGACTGTTTACTAAAAACACAGGGCTCTGCAAAGGCGTAAGCCGAAGTATAGGGTCTGACACCTGCCCGGTGCCGGACGGTTAAAGGGAAGGGTTATCTTCGGAGAAGCTCTGAACTGAAGCCCCGGTAAACGGCGGCCGTAACTATAACGGTCCTAAGGTAGCGAAATTCCTTGTCGGGTAAGTTCCGACCTGCATGAAAGGTGTAACGATTGCCACGCTGTCTCGACCAGAGACTCAGTGAAATTGTAGTTCCGGTGAAGATGCCGGGTACCCGCTGCGGGACGGAAAGACCCCGTGAACCTTTACTATAACCTAGCATTGAATTTTGGTATTCCATGCGTAGCATAGGTGGGAGTCTGTGAAACATTGCTTCTGGGTAGTGTGGAGACTTCAGTGAAATACCACCCTTGTAGTGCTGGAATTCTAACTTGAACCCGTGAATCCGGGTTGAGGACACTGTTAGGCGGGTAGTTTGACTGGGGCGGTCGCCTCCTAAAGAGTAACGGAGGCGCACAAAGGTTCCCTCAGCCTGATTGGAAACCAGGCGTAGAGTGCAATGGCATAAGGGAGCTTGACTGTGAGACCGACAGGTCGAGCAGATACGAAAGTAGGTCATAGTGACCCGGTGGTTCTGTGTGGAAAGGCCATCGATCAACGGATAAAAGGTACTCCGGGGATAACAGATTAATCCCGCCCAAGAGTCCACATCGACGGCGGGGATTGATACCTCGATGTCGGCTCATCGCATCCTGGGGCTGGAGAAGGTCCCAAGGGTTGGGCTGTTCGCCCATTAAAGCGGTACGCGAGCTGGGTTTAGAACGTCGTGAGACAGTTCGGTCCCTATCTGCAGTGGGCGTAGGAGATTTGAAGGGGGCTGCTCATAGTACGAGAGGACCTGAGTGGACGAGCCTCTTGTGTACCAGTTGTCGCGCCAGCGGCAGTGCTGGGTAGTAATGCTCGGAAAGGATAACCGCTGAAAGCATCTAAGCGGGAAGCCTGCCCTAAGATTAGATCTCCCGAACGTTAAGTTCCTTAAGATCCCTTGAAGACTACAAGGTTGATAGGCCAGAGGTGTAAGCACCGCGAGGTGTTGAGCTGACTGGTACTAACTGATCGTGAGGCTTAACTGCGGGGTTTAAAAGAACTCAAGCTGTTTCTTTCTTTATTCTGTCAGGTTATAGAAAAGTAATATGTAATAAATATGTGATTGTTAAAGGATTTTTCCTTCCGGATTATTCCAAAATATTTTTATTCTTACTAATTTCGAGTGCAAGAGAGAAATCTACTTTTGTGCAAAAAAAAGTGAATCCTCATTTCCCACTACATTTATCAAATTATTATTTCCTGATAATTTTAAAATCCCGCTTTCTTCTTTACAATATTAAAAATTATCCCTAATTACTGAGCATCTACATCTGTCACTGTTTATTATGTTTTTATTCGATATTATACTATTAATTGCACAATATAATTATGCATTAGCATCAAAATCTATTTAAAATTTTATAAATTACATCTTTATAAAAACGAAAATTCTGTCGAAAGGGAAATAATAAAATTACCTATAAAAGAGTTTTAAACAATTATGAAATATCATATTTAGAAGAACTTAAAAAGTATGACAAAGTTCTAGATACAACCATGATAATTTCCCAAAATCAGCATGGTATCAATACTACTGGCAGGGGCATTAGAGCTGTAAAAATATTTACTCGACAGACATTAGTAGGAATGAGCTTTAGGAATATATTACCCTATCAAACTGAAAGCAAAGACAAAGAAGATTGTCTATGGGATATTTGTTCAGTCGCTTCTTTATCTCGCAATATTCTAGAAGGTTATCTTAGCATTATATATTACGGTACAGAAATAATTTCAGAAGATGATGCAGAATTTAGGTTCCTAATTGGACAATTTCACCGAAATCGAGAGTGGTATGGTATCAGAAAACATTTTGATCCTAATGACTCTGCATTGAAAGATTTCAAATTAGGACAAAAAGATCAAAAAGAAAAAATAAAAAACCATCCATTTATTTCCAAATTGACTGATGAACAAAAAAACAAAGTTTTAAAAGGGTACGATATTTACAAAACTAAAGCGGATTTTGAGAAAGAAAATAAAATATGTAATGGTCTAAGACGGGATTACCAATTACTATCAAACTTGGTTCATCCCCTACCTCTTTCTATAGAAAGAATAGATAATGAAAGTGGAAGAGGTATTGGAAGTGATACTGATATAAATTATTGTATCTTAAGTTTAATTATTGCAAGGAGATATCTGGCAGCAAGCACAATTGAAATTGCCGATTTTTTTATTGATGATATTGGATCTAAATTTAAAGTGAAAATAGATACTATTAGACCATTTGTTTTAATTAATGCATAATTATGAAAGTCTAACTAGTTATTCTTATGGCACCATAGTTATGAGGTAAATATTTTAATGGATTTAAAACTAGATATTTTTGTGCCAGTATTAAAAAGGATTATTTGTCGAGTTGAATCACTTCGTAGTATTAAAAGATTTCAGAAGACAGGTATTGAAGGTTGGTTCAAAGTAGAAATCGTTGCCGCATTAGACACAAGAATACAGTCGTTGAATAATAAAGGTCCAGATATCCTATTCGATGATAATACCGAGCTTGAAATAAAGGCCGCCACTGACTTTAATAAAAGTTATTTTATAAATGATCCGATCCAAAAATATGGATGCCCATGCTTATTCTTGGGTGACGGTACAAAACGTAGCATACTCGAAGAAAAACTAGATGAAAATATAGAAATTGTTGCCTATGAAATTATTAGTGATGATGAAAATGATTGGTTGTTAGGTCTTGTCAAGAAAAAAGGTGCCAGTCCTTGACATTGGACACTATTTTTCACTCCTCACCACCCAATCTCTTTTTTCAGGGCGTATAAAAGCGGGTGGATGTCCTAACGTTATATACTTTTTAATCAATAGTAAATATTAATTTTTTATATAATTTAATTGTGAAAAGAACAATAATTTATTACATTAACAATTAACAAGAGCATAATTATGACTGATTCACTTAACTCAAATATCTCCCTTTTAAAGAAAATCGATATCCGCAATCTGGATGCATGTGCTGATATCTTTTCAGATAATTTTGTCTTTCACTATTTCAATCCAAGGCTGACTGAATTGGAAGGAGACTACCGTGGTGTTGAGGAGCTTAAGGGTTTCTTTGCAAAGCTAGCTGAGATGAGTAATGATAGTTTCAATGTTTCAGTGATTGATGCAAACACTGTTGGAGATGAACTTGTCGTAACACAGACCTGTAACCGCATATCTTTAGAAGGTAATACCATAGAATTTGATGTCGTTGTTGTCTGGAGGATTGTTGAAGGTAAAATTAATGAAGCATGGGACATCCCATCTGTTTATCACACTCGATTAATTTAACAGGACCAAAACTAACAAGCTTTAGCAACAGGCGACTAACTACAACCACAGAAAATCAAATGTGTCAGGCCTTAAAATTGGACACTAATTTTTCACATCCTATTAACCAACCACTTTTTTCATGGCTAGGATTTTATTGGGTAGGCTATACTTCTACTGACCAGATAGAGGAGTATAAAGAGAATAAATATGAAAGCCATAGTCTTTACAGAGTACGGACCACCGGATGTTGTTCTAAAGCTTAAAGATGTTGAAAAGCCTGTGCCCAAAGACGATGAAGTCTTGATAAGAGTTCACGCGGCGTCTGTAAACGACTGGGACTGGAATCTTGTAAGAGGCAAGCCATTATATATTCAGCTGTTTTGCGGGCTTTTTAAACCGAAAATCAATATACCCGGGGTTGATATAGCGGGTGAGGTTGAAGCGATCGGGGAAAACGTAAAACGGTTAAAGCCGGGTGATAAAGTATATGGTGACATATCCGAGTGTGGCTTTGGCGGTTTTGCAGAATATGTCTGTGTGCATGAAAAAGCACTAGCTCTGAAACCTGAAAGCATGAGCTTTGAACAAGCAGCCGCGATACCTCATGCGGCAATGCTTGCTGTGCAAGGCCTTCATGACAAAGGTGATATTCGGTCAGGACAAAAGATATTGTTCAACGGTGCTGGAGGGGGTGTGGGCACTCTGGGTGTGCAGATTGCAAAATCGATCGGAGCTGATATAACCGGTGTAGACAGTTCGGAGAAATTGGAAATGATGCGCTCGGTAGGCTTTGATCACACCATTGATTACGAAAAAGAAGATTTCACTAAAACAGGCAAGCATTATGATTTGATTCTAGATACTAAGACTAATCGATCGGTATTTGACTATATACGTGTATTAAGCCCTAAAGGAACTTATGTCACAGTCGGGGGAACAACGGCCAGGCTTCTGGAGGTTTTTATACTGGGGTGGATAATAAACAAACTAGGTAATAAAAAAATACGTATTGTAGCATTGAAACCAAACAAGGATTTGGATTATATAAACGAGCTTTTCAAAGCAGGTAAGATTAAACCCGTAATAGATGGTCCCTATGAGTTAAGCGAAGTTCCGGCAGCAATTGAGTATTTTGGAAGTGGGAACCATAAAGGAAAAGTAATCATAACTGTTGGATAGTGGAGACTCTTCCTTTTTCTTTGATCAAACAGACAATTTTTTCAGGGGTTTAAAAGCGAGATTGTCACACCGTGCAAGGTTTTGATTAGTAAATTAGAGAAGCACGGTTCGCAATGAGGTAAGTAAGTTGGGTTTGTTAATTGTCCGTAATTCAGTACAATATATAATACAAGCAAAGATACTATTAAGAGGACAATATGAAAAACATAGATTTATCTGAGGATATAAGATCACTTTCAGAGTTTAGAGCGAATACTTCTTCATTAATAGAGCAGGTAAAGAATACGAGAAGACCTCTTGTGATTACTCAGCATGGCAAAAGCTCTGCTGTGGTTATGGATGTTAGGGAATATGAATCACTCATGGATAAATTAGAATTACTTCAAGATATCCAGACTGCCGAGACACAGATCGAAGCGGGTAGGGGTATTAGTGATTCAGATGCCAAGAAACAGGTTCTCAACAAATTGGCTGTTAACAAATGAAAATAGTCTGGTCACCCCTTGCTGTTGAAAGGGTCTCCGAGGTAGCTTTATACATTGCAGATGATAACCCTAGCGCTGCGGAGAGATGGGTAGATTCTATATTTAAAGAAACTGAAAGGTTAAAAAAGTTTCCTATTCTCGGCCGAGTCTGCCCCGAAGTCGGTAAGAAAGAGATAAGAGAGATTATATTTGGCAATTATAGAATAATTTACAGAGTCGAAGAGAAAGAAATAATAATCCTTACGGTGAGACACGGCAAACAAATACTGCGTACCGATGAACTTTAAAGCCTTGATCAACCCCCACTTTTTTCAGGGTGCACTTCAACTATGCTCAATGAGTTTGGTATACATCAGTAAATACTGACAAACAACATTTTCTTTTACTTAATATTTTTATAGCACTGTTCTAACCTGTCTCTTTAGTAATTACAGGCACTTGCTTTTGCATTTAACCTTTATATTTGAATTACATCAATCATTTAGTAGACTATTAATATAAGTAGCTGCACTGAACAATTTATATATTCTAAAAATTGATTAATTATGAGAATTTAAAATGAGATACTTATTAATTCTCAATATCATTTTGCTTATTACCTTAGTGTTCCC
>JBFFSH010000090.1:0-8996 GCA_041572575.1 Thermodesulfobacteriota bacterium | reverse complement strand
ATCTCTTGCATGTCTTGTTTTTTCCATATTTTGCGTGTGAAAAAATTCGTGATATTTTTCCCACTGTTAATTGCCATGAATACCGCTTTATCATTGCTCTTTATCATATATACTACTCCTAACAACGTCTAATGCCCTAAACTATTACTAGATATTAAGAATGTATTTCTTGCAATTGATATAGCAATACCTTGCGGATTAATAATCAACGAACTACTCTCCAATTCTCTGGAACATGCTTTTATAGATATAACATCAAAAAATAGTAATAATCTAATAAGTATTAATATGTACGAAGATTTATCAAATCACTGCTATATATTGGAATATGGTGACAATGGAAAGGGAATTTCAGATGAATTTGATATTAAGAAAACAAATACCCTGGGTCTTCAGCTTGTATACGGTCTTACTCAGCAATTAAAAGGCGCTATAGATCTCCAAAATAATAATGGTGCTAAAATAAAGATTGTTTTTAAAGATAATTCCAAAACAAAAGAATCTGAAGCAAAAATGATCTAATCTTATTTCTTACCAAACATTTCTTAACTCTCTCAATTTAATGAATACAGATTCCGGATCATCAGATTTAAGCTCGTGGTTATTCTTTAAGGTATCTATTATTCTTGTGTTATCTAATCTTAAAAAAGGGTTATAGGTCTTTTCCTGATCAATTGTAGTAACCGGATATTTATCTCTTTCCAAGTTGAAACTGATCTCTTTTAATTTTTTGTTTATTTCTGTGTTGTCAGGATCAACACTAAGAGCAAATTGAAGATTATTCTCAGAATATTCATGACCGCAAAGAATTTTTGTATCACCAGGCAATATAGCAAGTTTAGTTGAAATACTTTTATACAGATCATTAGGATTTCCTCTAAACCTTGTGTTTCCACAGCCACATACAAATAGTGTATCCCCTACAAATACATAATCATCAATCAAGAGCGAAACATGTTCGGTACAGTGACCTGGGGTATGAAGAACCTTTATTGAAATATTACCAATATTAATTGTATCTCCATCGTTAATTGTCTGTACTCTTGGCGATACATAGTCGAGGCCATCTGGATGAATAAGTATCTTTGAGATCATGGATACTTTAATTATCGCATTATTACCTTCTATATGGTCAGGATGTGCATGGGTATTTATTACATATTTAATCGTTAAATTTTTATCCCTTACCTCATATAGGAGTTCTCTTGCATCAAGTGGATCAATCACAGCACACTGTCTTGTTTCATTGCACCATATTATATAGTTAAAGTTTCTATCGCTATTATCTATAACTAATCTTAAAATCGTAAACTTCTCGTTTTCAAATATATCCATTTTTCTCCATTGCAAACTAGATTATAAAAATTAACTGTATTTAATCATAATTATCTTAATTTGACTAATATATAGATAAAATTATAATCCAATTAATATGCGATTATTACTTTGTACCTCTATTTTAAGCCTTTTTCTAATATTTATTTCCTGTACTCCCAAAAAGAATGCTGATCTTATTGGTGAACACATGGCAGGAGTAGATACAAGGATTAATCGAATCCTTGTTAATAAATACGCTTTTGAAAAAGCTATAGTAAAAATAAGGGGAAAAGTAAAAAACTTTGAATTAAAGGATAAAGATAATAAAGCAATATTCGAACTAACAGACAGAAAAGGTAATTTTATTAAAGTTATTTGTGATAGTGATACGGATTTACAGGAAAATGATTATATTATATTAAGTGGAGAATATGATAGTAATGAAAATTCACTTATCCTTTATGATTATGAAAAATTTCCTATTTAAGTGTCTTAAGTAGTTCAATAATTCCATTCATAATTTTATTTAATCTCCCCTAATTCTTAATTATTTCTGGTATTATATTCTTGACATCATTATAATAAATAGTAATTATTACATTCTTTTTTGGAGCTAAGAAATGAGTTGTGTAAAAGGACTTATATGCAGAGAGTGTGGAGAGCAATATCCCAAAGAGGCTATTCACGTATGTGAATATTGCTTTGGTCCACTCGAAGTCGAATATGACTATAAAAAGATCTCAGGAATCATATCAAGAGACTTAATCCAAAAAAGAGATCATAACATCTGGAGATACAAAGAGTTACTCCCAATTGACGATGAACCCACAGTTGGTACTTCTGTAGGATATACTCCGCTAATAAAAGCTGATAATCTGGCTTCAGTACTAGGGGTTAAGGAATTATATATAAAAAATGATGCAGTTTGTTACCCTACCCTGTCATTTAAAGACAGAGTGGTATCTGTTGCACTATCAAAAGCTAAAGAATTCGGATTTGAAACAGTTTCATGCGCTTCTACAGGTAATCTAGCTAATGCAGTATCTGCATTATCAACTTCTGCAGGACTTAAAAGTTTTATTTTTATACCCAAGAACCTAGAACAATCCAAGATTGTTGGTACCTCTATATATGGTACAAACTTGGTTGAAATAAACGGCCACTACGACGATGTAAACAGATTATGCAGTGAAATAGCGGGAAGTTTTGGCTGGGGATTTGTAAATATTAACCTAAGACCATACTATGCCGAGGGTTCCAAATCTTTTGCTTTTGAATTTATGGAACAACTTGGATGGAAAGTACCGGATAACGTAATAATTCCAATGGCAAGCGGCTCGCTTCTTACTAAAATTTGGAAAGCCATACACGAATTTCAAAAAGTTGGAATCATAGATGATTATTCTACAAAAATATTTGGTGCTCAGGCAAAAGGCTGTTCTCCCATTAGTACTGCTGTAAAAAATAAATGGGACACATTCAAACCTCAAAAACCAGATACTATAGCTAAATCAATATCTATAGGCAATCCAGCTGATGGTTATTATGCAATGAAAGCTATCAGAGACAGCGGAGGCTGGTCAGAGGATGTTACAGATCCTCAGATTATAGAGGGTATTAAACTTCTTGCAGAAACTGAAGGTATATTTACTGAAACTGCAGGAGGAGTAACAGTTGCAGTTACTAAAAAGCTTATAGAAAATAATCATATAGATAAAGATGAATCAATATTAATATCAATTACAGGTAATGGTCTTAAAACTCAGGAACCGCTTATTGACGAAATTGTTATGCCGCATACAATAAATGCAGATATAGAAGAGTTTAAGCAGTTGTACGAAGATATCTCAAATAACACTAAGGAGAACATTAAAAAATGCCTTCCGTAAGAATACCAACACCACTTAGAAGATTAACTCAGGAAAAGGACGAAGTAGATATCAATGCTTCCAATGTAGCAGAGCTAATAGAACAGCTCGAAAGTCAGTTCCCGGGAATAAAAGATAGATTATGTGATGAAAAAGGTGAAGTTAGAAGGTTTATTAACCTATATGTTAATAATGAGGATATAAGATTTTTAGAAGGCACCGAAACATCACTTAAATCTGAAGATATCGTTTCTATTATTCCGGCAATTGCAGGTGGATATTAGTTAAATACCACTATTTTTTCTATATAATTCTGGAATTTAGATATAAATTTACTAACTAGAGGCTGGTCTTCTGCCTTAGAGAGTTTTTCAAACTCTTTTAGCAGTTCCTTTTGTTTGGAAGTTATTTTCTTTGGTATTTCAACCTGAGATACCACATACATATCGCCCTTACGACCAGATCTTAAATCTGCAATACCCTTACCTTTTATTTTAAATGATTGTCCAGGCTGTGTTCCTGCCGGAAATTTAAACTCTTCTTTACCCTCAATAGTGGGAATTTCAATTTTTGTTCCCATAGCTGCATGAACAAAGCTAATTGGTACTTCCAAAATGATATTGTTATCATGTCTTTTAAAAAATTCGTGTTCTTTTACATGAAGTTCAATAAATAAATCTCCACTGGGTCCACCATTGTATCCTGACTCACCCTCACCTCTCATCCTTAGTCTCGACCCTGTTTCAACTCCTGCGGGAACCTTAACTTTTACTTTCTTGTTTTCGAAAACAAGACCGTTTCCTTCACAGCTCTTACATGGTTTCGTAACTATATATCCTGATCCCTGACAATTAGCGCAAGTCCTGTTAATTGTAAGAAAGCCCTGTGAATAGTTCATTGAACCTGAACCTGAGCATGTACCACATGTTGTTTGACCACCAGATTGTGCTCCTGTACCGCTGCACGTTGAGCAAGTACTGTGTTTTGGTATTTCTATATCTTTATCTATACCAAAAACAGCCTCTTCAAACATAAGCTCTAAATCATATTTCAGGTCTCTACCTCTTTGAGCCTTTGTTCTGCTGCCACCACCTGTAAATACATCTTCAAAAAGTGATCCAAACAGATCTCCAAAATTAGAAAAATTCTGATTTGATTGGAAACCCTCCCCAGATAAATGACCAAAACTGTCATATTGTGCGCGTTTGTTTTCATCGCTGAGTATTTGATAAGCCTCATTTATTTCCTTAAACTTATCTTCGTTACCTTTATCATCTGGATTTCTATCGGGATGATATTCAAACGCAAGTTTTTTAAAAGCTCTTTTTATTTGTTCAGAGGATGCATCTCTACCAACACCCAAAACTTCATAATAATCTCTTTTAGACATAATTTATATTTAGAAAGTAGCTACTTCTGTTTTTAACTATCGGTATCCTGCTGATATTCAGTTTTGTTTTCTTTTTTAGAATATATTATTTCTGCAAATGCATAAGAACATTCCTTTAGTGTTTCCAATGCAGTCTTTATTTCATCAAAATCCTGAGAACTCAGGGCTTCTTTCATCTTGTCTCTTGCGTCTCTAACTAAATCTATAAAACCTTCTTCTGCTTTATCAGAATAAGATGTAAGCGTCTTATCGACAGAGAACAACAAGCCTTCTGCCTCATTTTTAATATCGGCAAATTCCTTTTTCATCTTATCTTCTTCAACGTGCTTTTTGCCTTCTTCAATTATTAATTTAATCTGGCCTTCAGACAGTCCACCTGAAGTTTCAACCTGTATTGCCTGTTTTTTCCCAGTTCCAAGATCTCTTGCTGATACATTAAGTATTCCATCTGCATCTACTTCAAAAGATACTTCAATTTGAGGTATCCCTCTTGGTGCAGGGGGTATTCCAATGAGATTAAGTTTTGCTAATGAAATATTGTCATCAGCCATTTCTCTTTCACCCTGCAGAACATGAATGTTTACAAAATCCTGATTGTCCAGGGCTGTAGTGAATATTCTGCTTCTTTTTGTAGGAATAGTTGTATTTCGTTCAATAATTTTAGTACAAAGGCTGCCTCTTGTTTCGACTCCAAGTGATAATGGTACAACATCCAAGAGTATGACTTCATCTATTTGACCTTCAAGTATACCACCCTGCACTGCTGCTCCTATTGCAACAACTTCATCTGGGTTTATTCTGGTCTGTGGATCTTTGTTAAATAACTGACGTACTTTATCTGAAACTTTGGGCATTCTTGTCATACCACCAACTAAAACAACTTCGTCTATCTCTGATGCGTCGAGTTTAGCGTCTTGTAAAGCTTGTAGACAAGGTTCGTCCAATCTATCTATGAGATCTGCCACCATTTGCTCAAATTGATCTCTATTAATCTTAATATTCAGATGTTGAGGACCTGAAGTATCCACTGCTACAAATGGCAGATTGATATTAGTTTCAAGAAGTGAAGATAGTTCGTGCTTGGCTTTTTCTGAAGCTTCTCTTATTCTTTGAAGCGCCATTTTGTCCGTTTTTAAATCTATTGAATGCTGATTTTGAAAATCTTCTATAACCAAATTTATTAGCTTCTGATCAAAGTCATCTCCACCTAAAAACGTGTCACCACTGGTAGCTTTTACCTCAAATACCCCGTTGTTTATTTCGAGAATCGAGATATCAAATGTGCCGCCACCCAAATCAAATACTGCAACTTTTTGGTTTTCCTTTTTATCAAATCCATATGCTAAGGCTGCTGCCGTAGGCTCGTTTATTATTCTTCTTACATTAAATCCGGCTATTCTGCCGGCATCTTTTGTAGCCTGTCTCTGAGAATCATTAAAATGTGCCGGTACGGTTATTACAGCTTCGTCAACTTCGTATCCAAGGTATTCCTCAGCAATATTCTTCATTTTCATAAGTATGATAGATGAGATTTCCTGAGGGCTATACTGCTTATCATTAACCTCTACCCAGGCATCTTCATTTTCATTGCTTATAATTTCATAGGGTGCAAATTCTTTGGCTTTATCGACTTCGGGGCTATTTATTTTCCTGCCTACTAATCTTTTAACACCAAATATTGTGCTTCTTGGGTTTACCACAGCCTGTCTTTTAGCTACTGCTCCTGCAAATCTGCTTCCATCATCTGTAAAAGCGACTACGGAGGGAGTAATTCTGCTTCCCTCATCATTGGGTATAACAACAGGGCTTCCGCCTTCAATTATTGAAACACATGAATTGGTAGTTCCAAGATCAATACCAACAATCGGCATTTATTAGTTCTCCTAATTATTTTCTTTTATATCTTCTTCAATTAACTCTAATATATCATCTTTGTTATCATTGTCACTGTCTATATTAACTTCAATGCTAATTTCTTCATCGGAATTATTTAAAGTTTCACCTTGTTCAGTACTGTTATTTTTAGTATTTGGAGTAAAATCATTATCAATTTTTAAATCATCAAGATTAAATTCAGTATCAGTCATATCCAATTCTAATTCTTGAGTATCACTGGAATCAGGGCTTTGCTGTGTTTGTATTTCTTCTTCTCTTTTTACTTCTTTTGATTTATTTTCTTTAAAAGGCTTATTTACGACTCCTTTTGATACTGATACCATCGATGGTCTTAAAAGACGCTCTTTAAGTAAATAGCCTTTAATCATTTCACTGACAATTAACCCTGGAGTTAAATCGTCAGTTTCTACATGCTCTACAGCCTGATGATAATTAGGATCAAATTTTGTTCCCTCATTAGCATCAATTCTCCCTAGACCAAACTTTTCAAGGCAGCTTATAAATTGCCTGTAAACCAAATCAACTCCCTTAATTATTGATTCTGAAGATCCCTCTGAGCCGGAATGCTCAAGTGCCCTTTCTAGGTTGTCTATTACGTTTAAAAGTGCTTTTATAAGTTCTTCATTTCCATAAGTTACAAGATCTGTCTTTTCTTTAGACATTCTTTTTTTGTAATTATCAAAATCTGCAGCAATGCGTAAATACCTTTCATAAAGATCATCGTAAGAACTATTTTTATCATCTAAATTTTTCTGAAGAGCTTTTATTTTTTCATTAGGGTCTTCATCCGGCAGATTATCTGTATCCATAGATTCAGTATTGCCATTTATGCTGATTTGTTCATCTTCTTTATCTTTACTATCATCATCAGTCATAATATCCTCCGTCTCTAACAATATTACTCACCATCTTGGCTGTATAATCAACTAGTGGGATAATTTTTGAATAATCCATTCTCATTAAACCAAAAACTCCAATAGTACCTAGTCTCTCATTATTACCATATGAACAGGCAACAAGACTAAAACCACTTATCATACCATGTTCACTGCCAATAAAAACCTTTATTCCGTCACCGTTTTTTACATTACTTAATATTTCTATTAAATATTTTTTTTCCTCAAAAGCTTTTATAAGGTCCTTGATATCCTGGGTGTTATTAAAATTAATTTTATCAATAATAGATTCGCGTCCGTTAATATAAATATCAGAAGAACTTTTATCAGATTGTGTAGGATCAGTGAGTTTGAGTATGCTACGTACTATTTCATTATAAATTTCGTCTTTTTTAAATTTTAGTTCAGATAAAACCGTAGTCTTAAGATCGTCAAGGGTCATATGTTCTGAAATACCATTTAGGTAATAACTAAGGTGCTTTAATGTTTGTTCTGTTATCTCATTTTTTAAATTAATAAGAGTCTTTTCTGTTATTCCACCATTGAAGATAATAATTAAAAGTATTTTCTTTTTATCTATTTTAACAAGTTTGGCTGATTTAATTTCCAGATATTTAGAATCTGGCAATGTAGCCAGCCCTGCAAACTCAGATATATCAGACAGTACACTGCTGGTTTCAAATAATAAATCATCCATAGTACCCAATACATTTTTATAACGCATATTAATAAATCCTATTTTATCTTGTGATAGTTTCTTTAAATCCATAAGAGAGTTAATATACAGCTCAAACGCCTTATCTGTTGGTATTCTTCCTGCAGATATATGCGGCTGGGATAAATATCCACAATCCATGAATTTAGCCATGGTATTTCTAATAGTGGCTGTACTCCATTTTAGGTTGTAAGATTCTGAAAGTGTTTTTGAGCCTACGGGATTTCCGGTTCTAATATAATAATCTACAACTGCACTCAATATAGACTTATCTTTATTAGTTAATGTAATTTGGTTCATATATATACTCAATTGAAAATATAATTTCTTGCTTATATATTATCAATGAATTATAACTGCATTGAATTATTACACAATTTATGCGCTTTACTGTATATTAATCCTTCAAGTAATCCACCGTCACTCACTATAATATTGTTCTCATCAAAAATCGTTAAAAGTTCCATTATTATTAATGTTCCAGGGATAATAAGATCTTCCCTACCCTTAAATAAACCCTTAATATTTAATCTTTGATCAGAACTTAGCCTACAGAGTCTATTGAGTATAGATAAAATACTCTTTTTCTTTAGTCTATGACCATTTACTCGGTCAGCATCATAATAATCTAATTCTAAATCAATAGCAGCTAATGTTGTAGGTGTACCTGCTGTAACTATAATTTCCTTATCTTTAATTTTATTAAATTCTTTAATATTAAGCTCTCTATTAATTAATTTAACAATATGATCTGATATTTTTGTTCTTACTTCTGACCCTCACCCAAAAGCTGTACCGGGATAATTAGAGATTTCCGGCTTTTTTATGTGTTGTTTAACATACTCCTCCGGCGTCATATTATCAAGTGCCGAATGAGGTCTGTACTCGTTGTAATCTCTCCTCCAGGTTTCTAT
>JBFFSH010000089.1:0-9201 GCA_041572575.1 Thermodesulfobacteriota bacterium | reverse complement strand
GCTTTACATGCCGGCACTTCCAATACAAACATTTGTATTAGCTTGCTTATCTTACTATTTGATAGTTTTGTATTCTTAAGTAACTTCTTTTGCATAGTTTCAGCTTAGTATACTTTGCTGTCCTATGCGAGCTCCAAAAAAAAAGTTGTAATTGGTATAAAAATTGTATTATACTTGCATTGAATTACTTATTAAATTAATTTCTGATAATGGCACACCATTTGAAAAAATGGGCCGCAAAATCATTGCCTAAGGGTTTGGTCTTTTATTCCTATGGTTGAAAGTTTGCCGGATAATACTAGGGATTGATAGATATTTACCAATCTTAAATTTGTTGAGATTGGAAATGTCTATAATTAGTTTAAGGAAAAACTCTACTGTAAAAGAGGTTAGTATTATGTGTCGACTCGGAGGCAGCTTAGTTCTATTAAAAATTAGTCTTTCCGTATTTTTATTGATCTCTATATTTGGGGACATCACATCCTACTCTTCTGAAATAATACAAAATGATATTGAAGATGTTGACATACTTTCTTCTACAGCCGTAAGCGGGAAGGCAAATGTTCTCACCCTACTGGATTTATCCGCTTCCATGCAGACTGACTTTGGAGGAGTGGGAACAGGAGAATGGGACGGATCAGATATTATCGAAGCATGCGAGAGCTTTGCGGGCGGTACAAATACATTTGATAGACGTTCTTTTGCATCACATTGTGCAGAAAATGTAGCTGGGACATCGATATGTGGTTCTCAGGTCTGTGAAATCGGTGTATGTGATTCACAGGAAGAGTTTGATGCGTTAGTTAGCTGCGTAATTGCGAATCAGACAGATCCTTCATTGCTAGATAGCGCTTCGATTTTTACAGCGGTATGTCAGGGACCATCAGCGTCAGATTGTGACCGTTGGTGGGAAAGGGTTGCAGCTGCTGCATCACTTGAATATGGTGCAATATCACCAAATCTGACTCAGTGCCCTTCTGCTTCAAGCCTGACATGCCAGGCAGCCGGTGATCCTGATCCAGGCTGCGATACAACTACTGATTATGCAAATTTTAAGGATTGTTTTGACGATCTTAACTCAATAAGTCCAAGTCAGGCCCAGACCTGTACCGGAGGTATACTTAATTGCAGCGGTGTCGCAATGTCTGGAAGCTCTCGCCTCGATCTGGCAATCGATATGTTTTTGGAAATATTTGATGCCGATAACTCTATAGAATCTCTGTCATGTGATGACAGCACCTTGAATTTATTCGACGGTACAAGCGATACTATAGACTGTATGGATTATCTGGAAACTCCATTCAGAGATGTTAGCAATATTATTTCAGGTGCATCAAATCTGCCCACATCCCCTGCAAAAAATCCTATAGATGAACTAACCAGCGCAGACAGTGATTTTATCAATCTAAGACTTAGGGGAATGAAATTCGGTGGTACAGATAGCAGTTGTACCGACTCCTCGGCATTTGAAGTTGAAACAAGCGGTTTTTCGGAAGGAGTAGATGCTTCTGGCAAACAGCAGAGGATAAGAGACCTCTGGACTTTTTATAGAGACAGCCAGGCTCTTGGTGGAACCCCTCTTGCCCTTGCACTCGGCTTTGATGATATGAATGACTCCACTATTTCCGCAAGCAACTTGGTAGTAAGCGATGCGCTTAATGCATTTAAGAATGAATTAGAAACAGACAGCGCTGTGGAATGTAGGGGACAGGTCGCAGTTGTAATAACAGACGGTGAGGATTCATGCTCCGGAGATTGCGTATCACCAAATTCTATTCCATCATCCTGCACAGGATTTACTACTACCAATGCTAACAGAAGAAGTGCAATACAGGCGGTAAGTAATCTAAGAACATACTATGCAAGAAACCCATTTACTAACAACGGCCAGCAGTTTAAAAAAGAAATCCCTGTATTTGTAGTCGGCCTTAATATAAAGAACGAAAAAACACAAAGGATGCTCCATGCTATGGCCATGGCTGGAGGTACTTATGCAGGTGACACATTAAATGGAATCGATGGTGGTGTAATTCAGCATACAGGACCAGATGGTAATATAATCGGTGATATTGATGTTGCATCAATTTTACCATCAGGTAGTTCGTACGATGTTTACAAAGATATTGCAACAGCCAAGAATATAGATTCTAATCCTTCAAATGCTGTTCTTAAACAGTGCACAACACCTGACAATGCATCAAATGCCAAGTGTCAGTTTGCAGCGTCCACCGGCGATGTAAATGTATTCGATGATACCTTCTTTACAAGTGCAACACCATTTACCCCCTCAGACCCATTAGAGAATTTTGCTTATCTCGCAAACACCCCCGAAGAACTTCTTGCCGCCCTAAAAAATATATTCCAGTCTGCAGGAAGTGCTTTCAGCGGTGCGGTCGGCAGTGTCCCTCCCGTATCTACAAATGCAAAATCTCCAGATTTAAGAGGCAGGATTGCTCTAACACTCAACACACCCGGATCAGACCATATATGGCAGGGGAGACTAGCGCTCTATGGTTTAGTTGATGACCCTGATAATTTTGGTCAGCAGGTAATTATAAGAAAACCTATAAGCACTAATTCCGATCTTACTGATTCTGATTTAGTCCAGTCGCATAAAATTTTTACAGATGCGGGCGTGTTGAAATCGGCTGCTAAGTCGTTTCACTGGGATGTCGGTAAAAACCTTGCAGAGCTTAGTCCGTCATCAAGAAATCTAAAAACAGTTACCTCTACTGATCCAACCCTTATTACTTCATCACAAAATGGAATTTTAAAGTATACATCTGATCTTATAAGTTTTGATAAGACAATTCCACATTCAGCTTTTGGAATAAGTGATGCTGATGTGGATACCACTACAATTACAAGCTTCTGTAATACTGCAAGTACTTGTTCAACTGATTGCTCAGACCAGACATCTTCAGCATGCAAATCGTGTGTTAAGGACTGTTTGAGAGATAGGGTAGTTGATTTTATGAGAGGCCATAATGAGATACTACCCGTAAATGACCCTATGGGAATAAAAGGTTTTGATATTGGAAGCAGCTGTCCGGATCCTTCTAACCCACAGCCCACAGATACCTATGATACATGCTCAATAAAATTTAGTAGTTATAACTCGCAGCCTGTATTCGTGGGGTCGCCGCCTGTGTTATTTTCCGATATAGGATTTGCAAATTTTGCTACAAGTTTCAGAAATAGGTCGGCTGTAATGTACGTAGGTTCAAACGCAGGATTCTTTGAGGCTATACATGCGGGCAACCTTGTTGATTTTACAGATACTACTTTGACTGATAGCGATAAGAAAAATCCCTTTACCAATATTGATGAGACTTTTGATTTCTATACTGCAGGACAGGGAAGAGAGATATTTGGTTTTGCCTCACCAACATTCCATACAGATTCGACTGCGATATCATCAGCGGATACTTTATTGAATAATTCTTCCCCTGATTACAGGACAGGCGATTTTAAGTCATTCGTATTGGAAAATACTGAGGCAAGATCTTTTTACGATTCTACTCCGCTAATAGCGGATATATGGATTGACGGATTTAAAAATGGAATAAAAGCCAAGGACGCAATATGTGATCCTGATGAAGCAGGGGCCGATACGGATGCTGATCTGGATGGAGTTATAGACCCATGCGGGAAAGAGTGGCACACGATTGCATTCATTGCTAACAAAAACGGTGGAGGTTCTGTAACAGCACTTGATATCACAAACCCAAAATGCCTTAATGAAGCTTGTGAACATTCACTGGATGGAACCGTTGCAATTACTAACCTATTTGCAGATGGGACAACATATCCATCGCATCTATGGACAGTATTTGATGATGATTTTGGAAACACATGGTCCAATCCTAATGTAGGCAAGGTGAGGATGAAGACTGAAAATGATGATGGGAACGTTACCGTAGACAGGTGGATTCTTTTTATGGGTGCTGGTGTTGATCCTGCTGATACTGATCCTACAGATGGAGTGAGTTCAGGAAATGCTTTTCATGCAATTGATATAGCAAGCGGAAAAGTTGTGTTCAAGTTCCACCCTACGCGAGATATACCATCCGAACTAGATATGGAACTGGAAAATGCTAGAATGAGTAATATGACCTGTGATGTTGCAGGCATACCTGGTGTATTTGATATTAACTCCGATTCATATGCAGATCTTGTTTATGTGGGTGATACATGTGGAAGGCTCTGGAGATTTGATGTGTCCATGCCTCTTGATCATGATTCGCCATCAGAAACAGTATCTGATGCAGGAATTAAGTCTGATCCGTTTATTGAGGCTGCTGACTGGACCGGTGATATTGTGTTTTGTGCAGCTGCGGACGAATCAACCTGTTTAAACACTTCAATGTCAACAACTCAAAGGCAACCCATATTCTTTGCACCTACGCTTGCATTCGATTCAAATGGGAAAAAACATCTGGTGTTTGTAACTGGCAACAGAAGGTATCCAAGCGTAGAAACGCAGTTTGGAAAACTTTATAATATCATTGATGAGTACATACCGGCATTTATTGCTGCCGGAAGCCCTATAACAACAAGTATTAAAACAGAAAATGACTTTGATAGTGAGCAGATAGTTGATATAGTGAAGCAAAGCGGAGTAAGCGGGCAGTTTGTTGTAAATGGGGACGGTATAAGCGATCCTTCAAATTTTGGAGAGTTTATGATTAGATTCCCGGACAACCTTGATGCTTCTGATCCGGCGTCAGTAATTGAGGACATTTCTGGTGAAAAGGGTATTGGAACTCCGCTTGTCATTAACGGATTGATACTTTTTACAACATTCGCGCCAGGCAGTTCTTCAGGCAGTACATGTGGAGGGGAGCTTGGAAAGGGCAGATTATTTGCTGTAGATTTTCAGACCGGCAGGTCAGCCTTAGCAAAAGTTCCAGGAGCGTCAGATATCCTGAAGGGAACTAAAATACAAAAATCTGCCGCAGCAGGTGTAAATACATCAGAAGGTATTCCATCCGAGCTTAGAATTACAAGAGGCTCAGGCGGCGCGCCACTTGTATCTATCTCCTTTACCGGTGGACCAAGTACTCAGGGGCCAAAATTTTTAATCTGGAAACTGCCACAAATGCCTCAGGAAACACAGATGCTATATTGGGAGGAAGTTATATAGTGAGAATACTTATAAAACTAAGTAAATATACTATAATATATAAATTTGGGGCACTAATTCTATTATTTAACGCTTATATATTTTTAGTAAGTCAGACGGCCATCCCTGAGGACGAACAGGATAATGTAGTGCTCCTAGTGTTTGATGAGGATGCTTTGGATAAGGGTGCAGCGCTCCCAGACGGCTCCAAACCTATTGAAGATCTTGCAAATAATAATCCACCAAACTGTGGTGGTGGCAATGTAGATGTGTGTATCAATGAAGACATAAAAGAATTAAATATAAGAAGTTTTCTATTTACCAGGGGCAACGACATTACTGATGACAGCCCTGCTGTTCAAATATCTCTTCCTACAGGTCAACTAGGAGATGAAGGGATATTTAAATTCTTCAAAGATGATGATCCACAAATAAGCGATCAAAACGGAGCGCAGTTTTCCAAGTGTGAGTTTATAACCGCTACAGGAAATGCTTCAGATGAGAACAATCTGGATAAAATTGTAGATGTAAGACCACTTACACGGCAGCAGATCTTTGATCTTATAAACCAGCAATCCTATTGTACAGTAGCTCTAACAAGTGATGCGAGTGTGACGAGCCCAGCAGAGAACTCGGGAGATTTAAACGGCCTTCCAACAACAAATTTAAAAGGTGCTACAAGAGGAATCACAGCTTTTAAAGTAGTGAATGTTGTTGATCACCCTGATTATATTGATGATCCCACAAGCTCGATGCTTCCGATTGTTACAATCGAGCTTTTTCCTTCTAATCAAATAGACAAAATTTGCGAAAGGGCTTGTGTGCCTAGAGCGCTAAGCAAGCACTAACCTTTTATTTAAATCATGAAAAAAAAAGTCCATAATAAGTCTGGTTTTACAATTATAGAACTGCTGGTAGCAGTTTTAATTATTAGTATTGGTTTTTTGGGACTATCTCAAATGGGCTATTTATCCCTTAGACAAAAACATCTCGCTGAGACAGGAACGGATGCTGCCAATGTAATACAGTTTGTGACTGATAGAGATCTTGCTGAGATAAAACGACTTCATCTTCTCAACACAAAAACATATCAGGATGCACTTACTGTAAAATCTCTTAATCTTTCATACTGTGATGGAGATTCGGAGGATCCTTGTGCTGCATGCCCCTGTGATCCCCTAAATGTTCTCACAACTAATACCGACCCCACGCCAGTGGGTTCTGCAGATGTAATCACAATGTGCAGTGTGATCAACATGCAGGATTTAGACCCTGATCTAATCTTCAACACTGACGAGACAACATGTAGAAGTAATATGAATACTCAATCAGCGGATGAGAATGAAATTATGATTATGGTGAGAGAAGCGAGCACTACAGTAACGAATGGTACGGCAAGCACGCCATCCACAGTCGTTATAGATATGACATATGCAGTAAAGAGTATTCAACAGTTCATTGAAACCGGACTATCGACTGACTTAAAAGATTCACTGGCCAGAGATGTTTTTACGGTTACAGCGCATGAAGAAAATTATTCTGATGATGCAGTAGTTCTGTCCGGATGGACGGATGTGAGGATACCACATGTACCATAATAATCGTTATACATCCAATACCGGTGGTTTCACACTTTTAGAGATTTTAGTAAGTTTAGCCATATTATCTATAATAATAACCGGTCTATTTCTTTTATTCATGCAGACACAGCGACAGTTTAACCTTACATCACAAGGTATAGACGTCCATCAGATCGGCAGATCAGCACTTGATTATATAGCTACAGAAATTAGAAATGCGGGTGCAAGACAGGGTAAAACCATTGCTTTTCGATTCTTTAATGGAGGAGGCGAAGACTGTAACAGTAATGCTGACAGCTCAAAAGCAGGCACTGTTAATTCCCCTCCAGATTGTCTGAAAATATACTCATGGGATATATCAAGGGATCAGGGAAGCGAAGGGGAACTAAATTCCATAGCTTCTAGTATAGAGACAATCTCATTTAATCCAAAGCTGGTATTAAATGCAGAAAACTGGTTTCAGCCAAAAGCCGCTGCAGACTTGGTACAGAGTGGAGATTTGGTTGGTATTTGGGCTCGCAATGCAAGGTGTGATCCTACTGACAATACAGGATCAAGCTGTAGTGCAGATCCCAGGGGATGTACCAAATGCGGTGCAATACTTAAAGTGGATAGTGTAAATACTGGTTTGAAACAAATAAGCTTTGACGACAAAAACGCAATTCTGGAGCAGAATTTTGATGTAAGTGGTTTTACCGATTTATCTGTATTTGTAAGTGATTTTTACTTTAAAAAGATAGCATCTGTTCCTTCTGAGATGACTTTGGTAAAATCCAGGGAATTTACAGTTAATACAACTACAAATGAACTGTTAACAAAAGAAAATGATACGGGGCCTTTTGTAGCTATTGCAGGCGGGCCCAACCAGCCGGGAATAATTGACCTGCAGTTCGTATTCAATCTTCAGGATGCAGACGGCGGGAGGAGCAGAGTTGGTGTTAAACAGGATTTCGATACGAGGGAGTATTTTGATTTTACAATTGTTGACAGTGCAAATGACGTTGATTTGAGAGGAAGAGAAAAGGATATATCAACTGTGGAAATATACCTTTTGGTACGCTCCAGGTTAAAGCCTCAGCTCCTTAGTGGTTCTGGCATCCCTGACAAAAAAATTGAAACTATTGGAGATGTAGCAGAGAGAGATACCAGCGACCCAGAACTTGGAGAAGGTTTTATATATAAAATATTCAGTACAACAATATATGCAAGAAATCTTATTAGAGAGGAGTTTGGTTAGCAGAATCATGAGATAAAAATTGCTTAGTAAAAGAACAGCCTTAAATTATCTTAATTTGAAGGAGATTTTGAGATGAATGGACAAAATACAGCAAGAATAAATGATGCGGGACAAAGAGGCATTGCGGTTTTTATAGCTCTTGTGATGATATTAGTGATGTCTGTTATGGGAGTTTCACTGATGTTTGTTTCTAACACAGATTTCCAGGGTATGCAGGCACTTAAAAGAGGACAAGAAGCATTTTTAGCCGCTGAAAGATGCGCTGAAGAGGGGAGGTTTAGGGTTGAATTAAATGGTTTTCAAAATCTGCTGTTTCAGCAACAAGAAGGTTTTAAAATAGTGTTAGGAGACGGGGATTCGAATAAAAATATTAATCCAGTGTGTAGAACGGGTAATCGAAGAGACGATACAGCGGAAGAACCATACCTTGCTGTCACCCCGGATTTGAAGGCAAAGGAGAGACCTGTGGAAAATACTAGTGTGCCTTCAGGGAATGTGGGTGGCGCCGTAGCTATTCCGCTTAGTTTTAATGTTATAGGAAAATACGGGACCGATCTCGACATAGTTGACAGTAATCCAAATATTAATACAGGAACAGAACTTGCAATTGGCGTTGAAGTTTTTATGCCTGCTGGAGTAGGAAGCAATATTTACTAAGAAAGATTGAAAAAACAATATAAAGTTAGTATTATTAACGTGAAGTAGTTACAAGAAAGGGCACACTGTGTGAAAGCACAGGCCGCAAAGCCTTATTACCTAAGGGCAAAATTCAGGTTGTTTAGCCTAAGGTCGTATGGTTACCGTGTTTAGATTAAATCTAACTTGGAGTATGGAAAATGAATACAGGCAATCATCTTAAAGCATTTTGTTCTAATCTTTACATATATGTTTCTCTCTTTTTTTTGATGTCACTTTTCATTTTTATTCAACCATCCTATTCAGCCACAATCACAGTAAACGAAATGAACGATGCCATAAATGGTAATGGCTTGTGCTCTCTAAGAGAAGCAATTATTAATGCAAATAACAATAATCAATCCGGTTCTACAGCATGTACCGCCGGGCAGACAGGTCCTGGCGTTGTAGATGTAATAGCGGTGCCAGCCGGAACAATTACATTAGGAGCTCGCATAGAACAGAGCTATAAGTAATGCAGAATCTCCTTTATTTTATTAACTAAATCTACATTTCTGTTATTAAATCTAAATTCCATCTCTTTTAGATACAAAACAAAGTGTTTTCTGTCAATTCCATTGTAT
>JBFFSH010000088.1:0-10125 GCA_041572575.1 Thermodesulfobacteriota bacterium | reverse complement strand
GCCGACTCCGTGTACACCTACAACATCAAGCGCATCATCATAACCCAGTTTTTGTTTTATTGATGTTGAAGCAATATTGGCAAGAAATCCCGAACTAATACCAATTACTATAGCGCCAAGCGGGCCAACAGATCCTGAGGCCGGGGTGATTGCGGCAAGCCCTGCAATAGCACCTGTAGCAAAACCAAGAGCGCTAGGCTTTCCCGCTTTTATCCATTCTATAGTTATCCATGTAAGAGCAGCAAGACAAGGGGAAATCTGAGTAACAAGCACCGCCATACCAGCCTGGCCGTTTGCAGCAAGGGCACTTCCTCCATTAAAACCAAACCATCCTACCCACAGCATTGCAGTTCCTGTTAGAGTAAGCGTCATATTATGTGGAGGTCTTATAGTAGTAGGATATCCTCTTCTTTTACCTACCATTATAGCTGCAAATAAAGCTGCTACACCTGCAGTAATATGAACCACAATTCCACCGGCAAAGTCTATTATTCCCATATCCCCCAGAAATGAACCACTACCGCTCCAGACCATATGAGTGATAGGGAAATAAACAAGTATTGCCCAGAATATTACAAATGCCATTATGGCTGTGAATTTCATTCGTTCAGCAAATGCTCCAATAAAAAGTCCTGGGGTGATGATTGCAAAAGTCATCTGGAATGTGACAAACACAGTCTCAGGAATAGTTCCCGAAAGAGTATCTATTCCAATTCCTGCAAGCATTGCCTTTGAAAAACCACCTACAAAAGAATTTAGATTTCTTACTCCTTCCTGCATGCCCGTAGTATCAAATGCCATGCTGTAACCAAATAAAACCCACAATACGGTTATTACACCTGTAATAGCGAAACACTGCATGAACAGTGAAAGCACGTTTTTTCTGCCAACCAAACCTGCATAAAACATCGCAAGACCAGGTATCATCATAAATAAAACAAGCCCTGTAGAAATCAGGATCCAAGCGGTATCGCCCGTATCAAGAACTGCGGTATCCTGGCCAAGCCCCGTTTCGGGTAATAATAGCATTACGAGTACTGCCACCGAATATATTGAAATTGATTTTAGAGATGAAAAAACTCTAAAGGGTAAATTTAAACACATACCTGCCTCCTTACATCCTTTTATACCCTGATTCATTCTGGCTATTACTAAGTTATTGCAAAATCTGTACTGCGGATATAGATTGGGTACCTTGATCCTTTGCTGATTATAATATTTATTTTATATTTAATCAACACAACCATTTGATTATGAATTCTCAATGCCTAATATCCTAAAGTTTAATTCCAGGCTTTATAATAAGAACTTTATATTGCTAACAGCAAGTTCTTTCCTGTTTTTTTTCAATATGCACGCATTTGTGCTCCTACCTGTGTGGATTAAGGAACTTGGAGGCAGTGAGAGTGATATAGGATATATAATGGGTGCTACCAGTTTTAGCACAATATTCAGTACTCCATTTGTTGGTTATTTGGTAGATAAACATGATAAGAAGAAGCTTCTATTTATGGGCACTACGCTCCTTGCCTTAACTAGCTTGCCCTTGGTCCTAATAAGCAATCTAGTATCGCTAATCTATGCGCTTAGGATTATGCAAGGTTTTGCTTTTTCTCTATTTTTTGTTTCAGCAGGCACACTTGTCACAGAAGTCTCTCCTAAAGAAAACAGGACCGAGGCGTTGGGTATATTTGGAGTATTTACAATTATAAACTATGCATTCGCTCCCTTCATTGGCAGGAAAATAGTAGAGTATTTTGATTTCAATTATTTTTTTATACTGATATCTATTGTCGGATTATTGGCTCTTCCATTTATATTAAATATTAAAATAGCCAGAACAAGCGATAATGAAAAGCTATCTGAAGAAGACGTATCCTTAACAAAAATTCTTAAAAGACCTGCTATCTTGCTTTCAGCTTTTACTTTGTTAATAGCAGGGTCGGGATTTATACCTACTTTGAGCTTTCTTCCGGTTTTCTCTCAAAAACTAAAAATCATGGAATTTGAGATATTTTTTATAAGCTATACCTTTGCAGTTCTCTTCATAAGACTGGTGGTTGGATGGATTCCCGATAGAATTGGAAAGATAAAAACAGTTATACCATCCCTTGTTATTTTTACAGCTAGTATTATTTATCTTGGTTTTTCTGAGCAGAAGGTTGATTTGATTCTTTGCGGACTATTGTTTGGGTTTGGGCATGGATTTTTATACCCTACGCTTTACTCAATTGTTATTGATAATTCTAGATTAAGTGAAAGGGGTAAAGTGTTTTCAATTTGCAGTGTTGCTTTTACTCTTGGTGGGATGTTAGGAGCTTTTAGTTATGGTATAGTCGCTGAAAATTATGGCTACGCATATATGTATAAACTTATAGGCTCAATTTGCCTTTTAGGATTTCTTGTTTTTATTCTATATTACATTAAAGAATTATTTAAATTTAGCCATGTCAAATAATTTGCAAAACATGAGTAATCTGATTATCTTTACTAGTTATACAAAATAGTTAATAATCCACAGGAACTTTTTCAAACAAAGCCAGTTTAATTATCTAATTTATTCCTCAATATTATTTTTAAAAATATGGAAAACGATCTAACTCTACAAAGAATAAACAAAGTAAATGAGCTTATCGAGCAGGGGGTTAATCCTTACCCAAACGACTTCAAGCCGGCCAATATGACCTCGGAGTTGATCGATAAATACTCTGATAAGGATGGAGAACAACTAAAAGCCATGGAGGCTGAGTTTTCTATTGCGGGAAGGGTTATTTCAATTAGAGATTTTGGCAAGAGTGCTTTTTTTCATGTTAAAGATTCAAGTGGAAAGATGCAGTGCTTTATACAAAAAAATCAGATTGGCGAAGAGAAAATAAAATTTTTTAAAAAATTTATAGATATAGGCGATTTTGTTGGTGTAACTGGAAAACTGTTTAAAACAAAAACTGAAGAACTCACATTAAATACAACTGAAATAGTAATTATTACTAAGTCCCTTAAGACACTTCCTGAAAAATGGCACGGGCTAAAAGATGTTGAACTTCGTTACAGACAGCGTTACCTAGACTTAATATCTAATGAGGGAATAAAAGATATATTTCTCAATAGATCAAAAATAATTAAACTAATAAGAAAGTATATGGATGACAGGGGTTATGTAGAGGTGGAAACCCCGATCCTGCATCCTATAGCTGGGGGGGCTACCGCAAAACCGTTTAAAACCCACCACAATGCCCTTGATATGGAGCTTTATCTAAGAATAGCTCCTGAACTATATCTCAAAAGGCTTGTAGTTGGCGGTATTGAAAAAGTTTACGAAATTGGAAGGACTTTTAGAAATGAAGGCATCTCTACACAGCATAATCCGGAATTTACAATGATAGAATTCTATCAGTCATATTCAACCTATACAGATCTTATGGACTTAATAGAAGATCTTATTATCCACGTTACAAGGGAATTACTAGGCACTCTTCAAATAGATTATGTTGACACCAAGATAGATTTGTCTGCTCCGTGGCCGAGAATAAATATTATGGAGTCTTTAAAAGAAACCCTAAGCGATAAAGAGTTTAGTGATGAGCAAGCTCTATTTAAAAAAGCAGATTCGATGGGTCTTGAGCATAACAATATTAGAGGTAAGGCTCTTATGGAGATATTTGAAACTGTTACTGGCGAGAAGTTAAACAATCCAACTTTTGTATATGGATTTCCTCTGGATATTTCTCCGCTTGCAAGAAAGAATGATGATGATCCAACTATTACTGACAGATTTGAGCTATATATATCAGGAAAAGAGATAGCCAATGCCTTTTCAGAATTAAATGATCCTCAGGATCAAAAACAAAGATTCGAAAATCAGATTGAACAAAAATCAAAGGGTGAAGAAGAATATCATGAAATGGACTCTGATTATGTGCACTGCCTTGAGTATGGTATGCCTCCCACTGCAGGTGCAGGTATAGGAATAGACAGGCTTGTCATGCTTCTTACAAACTCCCCCTCAATAAGAGAAGTACTACTTTTTCCACACCTAAGACCTGAATGAGATACGAATTTTTCATTGGACTCCGATATCTAAAATCCAGAAATAAGCAGAGCTTTGTCTCGATCATAGGGCTTATTTCAATCGTGGGTGTAATAATTGGAGTTATGTCTCTAAATGTAGTTCTTGGTGTAATGAAAGGCTTTGCAGATGAGCTTAGGGAGAAAATTCTAGGAGTTAATGCTCATGTAGTAGTGTTAAACTATAATGGCGCTTTTGAAGGCTATGATGAGCTTACGAAAAAAATATCAGAATATAAGGGTGTTACCGGAGCAAGCCCGTTTGTTTATGGTCAGGGGATGCTAGTAGCAGGTTCTAATGTTACGGGCGCAGTCGTAAGGGGCATAAAGCCGGAGTCTGCAGGTAAAGTTATTAATATTTATGAAGCCATTGGCAAGGGTTCTGACTTCGACCGCAACAAAAAAACAGTAGAGCAACATAGAGAATACGGCAAGGAACTCCTCGGCAAGCTGGATCACAAAACTCTATCCGGATATCCGCCTATAATAATAGGAAAGGAACTCGCGGCATCGCTTGGAGTTATAATAGGAGATGAAATAAACCTGGTGTCCCCTTTTGGCAAGATTGGCCCATTGGGACATATTCCAAAAGTAAGAAAATTTGAGGTTCTTGCAATATTCGATTATGGAATGCTGGAGTATGATTCATCTATATCATATGTTGCAATCAAAGATGCTATGAAGTTTTTTGATATGAAAGATAAGGTATCGGGAATTGAGCTTAAATCAGAAAATGCTTTTGAAGCCAAATCACTCAGTGCCGAGCTAAAAGATCATTTAGGATATCCTTTTTACACCAGAAACTGGGAGGATGTAAATCAGAGTCTTTTTAAGGCTCTTAAGCTTGAGAGAATTGCCATTGGAATATTCCTTACTTTTATTATCCTTGTAGCCGCACTGGATATTATTAGTACGCTAACCATGGTTGTTATGGAAAAAAACAGGGATATAGCAATCCTAAAAGCAATGGGCGCATCAAGAAACAGTATTCTTAATATATTTCTAACAGAAGGGATGATTATAGGATTTGTAGGTACAACAATTGGTACGATTTTGGGATATCTTATATGTTATTTATTAAAGACTTCGGAATTTGTTAAGGGCTTGATCCCATTTGATCCCCATGTCTATTATGTTTCTGGATTTCCAGTTAAAATTGAACCGATTTATTTTATAGGTGTAGCTGTAACAAGTTTATTAATATGTTTATTGGCAACTCTATATCCATCGTTTCAGGCTTCGAGGAAAGATCCTGTTGAAGCACTTAGATATGAATAAGGGAGAATAATTTATTTGATAGAAGTATCTGATTTATGGAAGGTATATGAAACCAATGGCTCAAAGGTGCAGGCTCTAAGGGGGATTGACCTAAAGATTGATCAGGGCCAGTCACTTGCTATTGAGGGGGTATCAGGCTCAGGGAAAAGCACTCTACTGCATTTAATGGGCGCACTTGATCATCCTTCAAAAGGTGATATAAAGTATGATGGCGAAGATTTGCTGGATAAGTCAGACAGTGAGATCGCTAAATTTAGAAATAATCATATTGGATTTGTTTTCCAGTTTCATTATCTTTTAGCTGAATTTAATGCCTTGGAAAATGTTATGATGCCCGCACTAATTAAAGGGATGAATAAAACAGAAGCTGAACAGCTTGCATTAAAAGGGCTGGAGGATGTTGGGCTTGGTGATAGGGTTACTCACAGACCAGGTGAACTTTCAGGTGGAGAGCAGCAAAGGGTTGCCATAGCAAGATCGATTATATTAAAACCAAATGTGATTTTTGCAGATGAACCAACAGGTAACCTTGATCAAAAAACTGGATCGTCTATTATAGATTTATTTGTCAAATTAAACAAAGAGTATAATGTATCCATAATTGTAGTAACTCATAATACATATGTGTCCTCATATTTTGATAGAAAAATTAATTTGCTTGATGGCAAGATCGTAAATGAGAATTAATTCTGCAAAAATATATTTAGTGTTATTGCATACCATGCTAATTGGACTAGTTCTTAGTCCCACTCCCCTCATGTCCTCTGACGGCAGTCAGATAATAGAAGTAATTGTGGTTGGTAATAGAAGGATAGAGACACAGCTTATTGAATCTAAGGTATCGGTATCTGCAGGCGATAAGCTATCAAGCAGTGCTGTGAGCGATGATATAAAGAGTATCTTTAAACTGGGATATTTCGATGATGTTGTTGCTGAAATAGATCAAACAGATGATGGTGTTATCCTCATCTATAAACTTACAGAAAAACCAGTGGTTGTAGATATTAGAATTAATGGAAATGACGAACTTAGTACTGAAACAATAACAGATGTTCTTAGTTTGAATGAAGGGCAGATCGTTGATATTACCAGTCTTAATAATACTCTCGATTCAATTAGAAAACTTTACTCTGAAAGAGGCATAATACCTACAGAGGTTGATTATTCCATTGAGCCCAGAGGAGAAGGAACAATTGAGCTCAATATAGATATTAAGGAAGGAAAGAAATCTTATATCAAAAAAGTGCAGTTTGAGGGAAATGATTCAATTAAATCTGATGAAATACTGGAAAAGATTTACTCCAAGCCAAAAAGCATTATCTCATTCATTACTTCAAGGGGGCTTTACAGACCAGAAGAAATCGAAAGGGACTCGGACAGGATTCGTGCTGTTTACCTTGATAACGGATATCTGGATGTAAATGTAAGCAAACCTGAAAAAGTGTACAGTGAGGAGAAAGAGGGCCATATAATTACATTTAGGGTAGAAGAGGGTCCTCAATATACAGTGAGCAGTGTTAGTGTGAATGGAGATTTGATTGTAACAAAAGAAGAGCTGGTTGGTTTATTAAAATTGAAACAGGGTGAAATATTTAAAAGCAGTTATGTTGGAGACGATATTAATATACTAACAACATACTACGGTGATAAGGGTTATGCATTTGCTAATGTTGATCCCAGGATAATACCAAATAAAGAGACATTAGATGTTGATGCTACTTTTACTATAGAAAAAGGTAAAGAAGTCTATGTGAGAAGGATTGATATTGCTGGAAATGAAAGAACTAGAGATAAAGTAATAAGAAGAGAGATTCCTATTCAGGAACAAAGTTTGTATAATGCAACTCAAATACGCTCAATTAAACCACGTATTTTTAGAAGAGGTTATTTTGAAGATGATGTCCAGGTGGATACTGAAAGAGTGCCCGGTGCAGATGATCAGGTTGACCTCAATGTTAATGTAAAAGAAAAACCAACTGGATTTTTTAGCGTTGCTGGAGGGTTTAGCTCTGTAGAAACTGTGCTTTTCTCCGGACAGATTCAAGAGTCAAACCTATTTGGCTATGGTAAACAGATTTCATTATCAGCCCAGATAGGAGGAGTAACACAGCTGTTTTCATTAAACTACTCTGATCCGGTATTCCTTGATTCTGACTGGAATATGAACGCCAGAATTTTTAGAACTGACAGAGAGTTTAGGGATTTTGACAGAAAATCCTTTGGCGCAGCGCTTACTTTTGGAAGAAGACTATGGAGATTTCTAAGAGGAGAGGTAGGCTACAGGTTTGAAAACCAGGACATTGGTGATGTTTTTGGTGATGCTAGACTTATTATTACAGAATCATCCAGAACCCTAAGCAGTCTTTCAGCTGGTTTTGTATGGGATTCTAGAAACAATTTTCTAGATCCTACCGGAGGTCTTGTTGCAAGGACATCCATCGAATATGGAGGCCCGTTTGGAGGTGATACTGATTTTGTTAAGTACAGGGCAAGTGCAAAGTATTTTTATCCTGCATGGAAGAGTACAGTGCTGGCATTTACAGGTAGATATGGATATTTGAATCTTATGGATGTTGGTAATGACCTTGTGGTTGGTGAAAGATTTTTCCTGGGCGGCCCAAACTCACTTAGAGGATTTAAGTTTAGAAGGGTTGGTGCCAGAGTACCAACAGATGATGGTGATTTTGTAATTATCGGTGGTACTCAGGAACTTCTAATATCTGCAGAGTATATAGTTCCTTTACTAAAACAGGTTAATGTTAAGGGAGTACTATTCGTAGATGTTGGTAATGCTTATAATGACGGAGAAGAACTTAGTCTTGATCCGGGCGATTTAAGAAGAAATGTAGGCTTTGGGTTCAGGTGGTTATCACCACTAGGCCCTTTGAAACTTGATATTGGCTTTCCCATTGGAGACAGACTCGAAGATGAGGACAGCTTTGAAATACAATTTACTGTAGGAAATTTATTCTAAGAATAAAATCAGGAGGCAAGAATGAGAAAAGTTATTACAGTTTTGGCATTTATGGTATTTAGCATATCTGGAGCAATGTTTGCAGATGCTGCTACAAAGATAGGTTATATAGACCTACAAAGTGTTATTCAAAACTCTAAAGCAGGAAAAGCGGCAAAATCTTCTTTTGAAGTAGAGTTTAATAGAAAAAGACAGATTATTGAAAATAAAGCCAAAGTGCTCGCTCAGGAAGAACAGGAGTTTATTAACCAATCACCACTTATGGATTCTGAAGCAAGAAAGAGAAGGGCTGAGGAACTTAACAAAAAGAAAAAAGAGCTTGCAAGGCTAAGGGATGATTTTAGAGATGAACTTCAGAAAAAAGATTTTGAACTTACACAGAAAATACTAAAAGAACTTGAAAGCGTTATAAAGAATATTGGTACAAGTGAAGGTTATTCCTTAATAGTAGAAAAAACCGAAAGCGGTGTTATTTATGGCAATGATACTGTGGATATCACACAAAAAGTCATAAAAGCATATGACCAGAAAAACTAAATATCTTTATAATACTTATCTTTAATAATTGTTAAAAATACTATAATGGATATAGATTATATAAAAAGCATTCTGCCTCACAGGGCCCCTTTTTTATTTATAGATAGAATAATAAGTATAGATAAAGGTGAAAAAATAGAGGCTATAAGGAAGTTTTCACGTGATGAATATTTCTTCGAAGGCCATTTTCCCGGAAGCCCCGTAGTGCCGGGGGTTATAATTGTAGAAGCCTTAGCACAGGTTGGGGGCATATTGGTCTATGAAAGCTTTAAGGAAGATATAAAAGATATGCTTCCTGCACTTGCAGGGCTGGAAAGTGTGAGGTTTAAAAAACCGGTTGTTCCAGATGATGAAGTCATATTAAGTGTGAACCTTCTAAAGGCCAGATCCAGACTATGGAAACTTAGTGGAGAGGCTAAGGTTGGAGATTCGGTTGTAGCACAGGCTGAAATCTTAGCTTCTGTATTTGCCAAGCAATAGAGTGAATATGAATGTCTTTTTAGGATTTGATAAATAAATTACATAATTAACTGATTTGTTTTGTTGCGTAATAATTCTCTTTACAGCAACTGTTTTTTTCTTAAATTTCTATTTGACAAAGCAATACCTACTGTTATGATATTCCGCTTAATTCAAAACAGGAGTGGTTTATATTTTTTAAATTAATCAGCTGGCGTAGCTCAGTGGAAGAGCAGCTGATTTGTAATCAGCAGGTCGGGGGTTCAAATCCCTTCGCCAGCTCTTAAATTAATAGCTCATTAAGATTAAAACCAAATTAGAAAAACATATTAATAAATAAATAAAAATAAAAAAAATTGGGATATAGGGGAGGTGGCTGAGTGGTCAAAAGCAGCAGACTGTAAATCTGCCGGCAATGCCTACGTAGGTTCGAATCCTGCCCTCCCCATAAATAATCAATATAAAACTTGAAATGAAATATATTCATAAAAAATATTTTACCGCGGGAGTAGCTCAGTTGGCTAGAGCATCAGCCTTCCAAGCTGAGGGTCGCGGGTTCGAATCCCGTCTCCCGCTCGAAAACTCTGCCCACGTAGCTCAGTCGGTAGAGCACATCCTTGGTAAGGATGAGGTCGTCGGTTCAAGTCCGATCGTGGGCTATTTTGATTAGATAAATTTTAAACAAAAGCAGGAGGTAAGGAGTAAGATGTCAAAGCAAAAATTTGAGCGAGGCAAACCACACTTAAACATAGGCACAGTGGGACACGTAGACCACGGGAAGACTACTCTTACAGCAGCCATAACATCGGTGC
>JBFFSH010000087.1:0-10289 GCA_041572575.1 Thermodesulfobacteriota bacterium | reverse complement strand
CCAAGCTTTTTTGCCTGATCAATGAGGTCTTTAAGAACTGAGGTTTCCAGTCCCCTATCTCCTGATGGGCCTGATTCAACCAGGCAGTGGGTACACTGAAGGTTGCAAGAATTATTCGTATGTATCCATAGTTCACTAAGGTCTGTAAGCTGCAAATAATCTGATCTTCCTTTATATGGCGCTCTAGAGTAGGGGGTTAATGATACAAATTTCTCTCTTACGCTATCTTTAATGAATGCATCAACATCTACCCATGCTTTTGCAAATGGGATATTTTGTTCTGTAGAATAAAGTCTTACCACTTCATCAAAAGTTTTTTTCCCGTCAATGATGCTTAATATTTTTGCTCCTTTGTTGTCAGTGCTAATCCAGTTAGGACCTTCCGGGTCAATAAAAATCTGGATTCTGTTGTTTGAATTTAACTTTGAATAGGATGGAGCATGAAGAATTTCGTTTGATAGGTTGTCCATTAAATGGTCTCCTGTGATTGTGAAGATAGATTGATATAATAATAATTACATTAATCTTATTGATTTATATTATTAATTTCTATACTTTGATACAAAAGATCATAAAAAAGTTTCAAAAATGAGTTTAACCATAATTTACAGAGATACAAAATGATAAAAGCGGTGATTTTCGATTTTGACGGAGTTATAGCTGATACAGAACATCTTCATTTTGAAGTGTTCCGAAATGTATTGAATCATCAAAAACAAGATCTAACAGAAAATGAATATTATTCACAATATCTGGCATATGACGATAAAACATTTTTTTCTAAATATTATGAAAATAACGAACTTAAATTGGATAAGAAACTGCTTAAGAGACTTCTGAAGAACAAATCTGAAGAGTTTGATAGTCTCATAAAGAATAATATAAAGATATATCCCGGAGTAGTGGATTTTATTGAGAAGCTTTCTGTGAGGTATGATTTAGCTATTGGCTCAGGCGCGCTCAAAAAGGAAATAGTCCAGATACTGGATGTTATAAACATTGCTCATTTGTTTAAAATAATCATTTCGGCTGACGAAATATCAAACTGCAAACCAAATCCTGAGGTTTATAACACAGTGCTTTCAAGGTTAAATAATATAAAAGGTAATGATATAAGCGCTGATGAATGTATTGTAATAGAAGATTCAATTTATGGTATTCAGGCTGCAAAAAGTGCGGGAATGAAGTGTATGGCTGTTACAAATTCATACCCTGCTAAAAAGCTTACAGAAGCAGATTTGGTAGTATCAGATTATTCGGTAAGTGATATTGAGCAGATCTCCGGATAAATTGTATAGCACTAGTTAATAATTAGTTAAGATTAACAGAACATTTAAAACTAACTTTAGTTTTAAGCTTAGATCTAAAATTGCCCAAGAATAATGTTTGCTATTTAGTGTTGATTATTAACATTAACTATTGATTCTAATATACTTAAATCATAGCCTTAATATCTAAATATTATTTAAAATATATAAATATTTCAAGAATTTATATCAATATTCCAACAATACAATAATTATCCAATAGTTCTAGGTTGTTACAAAAATATAAACCATATTTTATACCTTTGTCCTATTTTAATATATTAATCTGGAGTTATAATATCTAACAGAACATAATTCTTTATTTCATCATCCTCCCTTGGGCAAGCTACTTAATGCCAGTTAAGTTGCTTGCCCTTTTTTATATACCAATATTTAAACTAATTTAGTTGATAATTGTTATATAAATTTTTTCTTATTTTTAGTACTGTATCAATTACCAAAATCGCTATTGACTTTTTTTGATAAACGTAATAAGCTTAAAGTAAATCCTAAACGAAATGGCAAACCATTTGAAAAGATGGGACGCAAAGCCGACGGCCTAAAGATTATATAATCTATGGCGGCAGGGTTACCGAAGTAGGTACTTTTACATTCCTACTTTTTAATATCCTTTATTGGCTTGTTTCTCTTGTTTTCAAATAATTCTAGTATTTTGCCCAAGTGAGGATATTTGATGAAATATATTTTTTGGGAGGTGATGATTACTTAAGATAATTTAAATTGTTAAATTTAATATCTTAAGTTTCACACAATAAAATGTCCTAAACGATAAAGGCAAACCATTTGAAAGGGTGGGACGCAAAGCCAACGGCCTAATGACTGTGTAGTTACTGGCATATATACAGTCTACGGCGGCAGGGTTACCGAAAATTAGGAGAACAGAACCCTCTACCATCTTCTCTCTCCTCTATTTTCCTTCCTTTCTTTAACAATCTGTTTTTTATCATAGGACATGTACTTGCCCGGGGCGGATGATGAAAAATATTTGTATAAGGAGGTGATATTAAACAACATATAAAAAGAATATTCAAAAAGCTCCTAAACGACAAAGGCAAACCTTTTGAAAAAGAGGGACGCAAAGCCAACGGCCTAATGACTGTGTAGCTAAAGCATAAACATAATCTATGGCGGCAGGGTTACCGAATTTTGGATGACAAATAGTATATGAATCACAACGTTCATATTCCTCTGGATGTTTAGGGCTTAATGTTATTTGTTTCAAATAATGTTTAAAAACTAGATTGATAGGGGGTATTTATGAATACATTAACAGTTTTAACATTATTAGTTCTAGCTGCGGCATTTATGTTTGCAGCTTTTGCTTCAATAATTTATCAAGTGTAGTTCTCCTTTATTACATTTGATAAAAGTATAAAAATAAAAAGATAAAGATGTGATCGGGATCACATTTAATATCTAAAAAAAATTAAATCTTGGGAGGATTTAAAATGTATAAGATTTTTACAACTTTTTTATGTTCAATTTTTGCATGTTTAATCTTTATTTCAGTTAATTCCGTAAAGGCAGACGACTGTGTAGCTCCTGTATCTATGAGCTGTAGTTACGAAGAAACAGGAGACACTACTATAGTGGCAACAGTGACAGTTAGTTATCTGGTTGATGGAAGTACAGCTTCAGATTTATCCTCAGTTGTTTTTTCTGATAACTGTGATGCAACCGCAGTTGGCGTAGGTGTTGAAGTAGTGGACCCTACACACGACACAAACGCAGATGATACTAATCCATGTGCAGAAGGTGATATGAAAATCACTGTAGATGATTATGATGATTTTTGCACTCTTGCTACTTCTGCAACATGTTCAGCTGGAAATATAGGTGCTATTTGTAGTGCAGATACGGATTGTGATACCAGTGACGCATCAGGTGACGGAGTTTGTGGTGATGGTATTTGTGATGCAACAAGCACAACAGCTACATGTTCAGCCGGTCTTGTAGGGATTGCCTGTTCAGCAGATGTAGATTGTGATGACATAGGTGGTGATGGTGTTTGTGGAGATTCTTCTTGTGTAGCAATGGTGTGTGTAGGAGGTATAAATGATACGCAAGCATGTGCATCTGACGTTGATTGTCCTGATACATTGAGCTCCACTTGTGAAGGCGGGTCAGACGACACACTTAAAATCTGTACAGTAAATGATGACTGTGCAGACACTCAGACTGCAGCGTCTATTGAATGTATAAAAACAATTGATGAAATCGATATTAGTGCATGTGATGAGGAAATTGCAACTATAGCAGAAAGCTCTAACCTTCATGACCGTCAGGTTGAAGATAGTAAAGACTGTAATGGCAGAAGATGTAAAAATGACGATGATGATAAAGGTCATGACAGAGGTACGGTATTGTGTACAGTACCAGAAGTATGATCTGATTAATTTAATTTGAAACAATATTTATATAAAAAGCCGGGTAATATTTTTATTTGCCCGGCTTTTTTATTTTATCTTTGGTAATACAAAATAATTTGTTATAGTTCATATTTAATGGACCGAAGAAACTTTATAAAATACATCTCATCTACAGCACTTTTAAGCTTTATTGTCCCTATTAACCTATCTTTTGGACAATCAACTTATAAAGACCGGGTAATTTCAAAGTTTATTGATTTAATTCTTCCCCTAAATAATTCTGCCATTCTCAATGTAGAATCATTCAGGTCCAAGCTTGATCAAAATCTTAGAAATAATAAAAATGCTGAAAAGATTATTGATTATGGAATTAAATTCTTTGACCATAATGCAAACCTTCTTTATCAAAAACCCCAGTTTTTGCAGCTTTCCAAAACTGAGCAGCTGGAAATAATTAACTTTACGATAAATAACACTGTTTCTTTAGACAAGCCCGATCCATCCAAACCCTGGACTGATATAAGGTACGGCAAAATGTTTTTTAATAATCTTAGAAGCTTTGTGATGAATGAATTCTATTCAAGCCCTGAGGGTTGGAAGTTTATTGGATACAAAGGTCCTCCACAGTTTGGTGGAAATCTTGATTATACTAAATGTACTTATTAAATGGCTAAACAAACTGAATATGATGTCTGTATTATAGGTTCTGGTGCGGGCGGCGCTCCTACAGCTTATGCGCTGGGAAAAGCCGGTTTCAAAACTATCGTTTTAGAAGCAGGCAGAAGATTTAAACCAGAAGAGTATCATGTAAATAAAAAGGACTGGGAAAATTACCCATATCCTCAGCCGTTTACAGATTTTAAGAATAGATCAAAAGAAAGATATACTTCAGCACCAACTGAAAAACTAAATCTTAAATATTCTCATTTAAGATCAAAGGCAAAGTACAGGGGGCAGTACAACGGGTCTAACAACAGACAAAGACCATTTGTACAGAGGGCAAAAGGGATAGGGGGCACTACACTTCACTACCAGGCAGAAGCGCAAAGGTTCTCAGATTATGGATTCAAAACAAATAGTCTGTTTGGATTTGGAGAAGACTGGCCTATAACTTATAAAGACTTAGAACCTTATTATGATAAAGCAGAAAAGATTTTAAATGTTTCGGGACAGCTTGGAAATCCTGAAAAACCAAAACGCATTCCCTTCCCGCAACCTGCACACGAACTTAGCTGTGCTAGTAAAAGAGTAAAAGTGGGTTTTGATAAACTGGGGTTAAGTCTTCTGCCTAATACACTGAATATATTATCCAAACCTGCTGATGGCAGGCCCGCATGCAATTACTGCAACGGATGTTTTCTTGGATGTATGATGAGGGCTAAGGGCAGTATGGATGTCACATTTATACCTAAAGCAGAGGCTACTGGCAATGTAACTGTACAATCCAATTCAGCAGTGAGAGAGATTACGGTTAATGCTAAAGGTAAGGCAGACGGAGTTATATATCTTGATGACTCTAAAACCGAGCACAGGATAAAATCAAAAATAGTAGTAGTATCAGGCGGAGCATTAGAAACCCCGAGGCTTCTTCTAAATTCTAAATCTTCACAGTTTCCAGACGGTCTCGGAAATAGCTCAGGCCTTGTGGGTAAAAACTTCATGGAGACTGTTGTATATATAAACACAGCTATTTACGAAGAAGATATTGAGTCCTATAAGGGTCTTCAAATAGACAGCAGGAGTTATGACTATAACAAGACTTCTGCAGACAGGGGATTTAACGGCGGAGTAGTATTTGGACTGTCTGCTATGGACCTTCTTGGACCTCTGGGATATGCAAGAACAATAGCGCCCACATGGGGAGATGAGCATGTGAAGTTTATGAATGACTATTTCGGCCATGCAATAAACATTTTTGCAATCGGCGAGATGATTCCCCGTGAGACAAATACTATTACAATTGATTCATCAAAGACTGATTATTACGGAATACCTGTAGCCAAGATCAAGACCAGAATGAGTACAAATGATCTGGATATGATTTCTTTTATGCAGAAGAAGACAAGAGAAATTATAGATTCATCCGGAGCAAAAGAGTCTGTTAGAGAGTTGAGCTCTTATGATCTAAGTTTAATTTCTCATATTGGCGGTACTACAAAAATGGGAACCGATCCCAAAAAATCAGTACTAAACGCGTTCTCACAAAGCCATGATGTTAAGAACCTGTTTGTCTGCGATTCAAGCCCCTTTGTATCGCAGGGTGGTGGAGACAGCCCGTCTCTTACTATCCATGCACTTGCACTGAGAGCCTCTGATTACATTATTTCTGAGGCCAAGAAAGGGAATATTTAATTCAATAAAATTCTCTTGACTTAGTAATACTACAGTATTAATATCTAAATTAGATTATTATATATATCCAAGAGGATGAAAAATTGAAAAAACTACTAGTAGTACCTCTATTGTTTTTTGTTTTAGGAATACAGAATTCATTTGCCGGGGGAGCACCAACTCCAACTCCAATACCAGTCCCTGAAGGTGTTGCTTGTTTGCAGCCTACAGTTGATGGATGTGCTTGGTTTCCTGATGCGTTAATGCCCGGAGTAACTGGAGACGATGATGATTCGGGTCCGTCAATTTCAGGTTATGGATATGTATCGGTTCCTGTTGTTAGTGATAGCAATGCAAAATGTGTAGGTGATGATGATGATTGTAATGGAGGTATCAATGAGGGTGAAGCATGTAATGATGATATGGACTGTCCAATAGTTGGTTGTATCAATTACCCAGAGTGTGCTACTAATAAACTTGCATGGGAAGTTGATGTTCACGATACTCATTCTTCATTCTATGACCCAAACCCTTGTGCTTCTACAGGTGCTAAACTAGATTTTCAGTGTTCTGACAACATTACATCAATACCTGAGGGTTGTAATTTTATTCAGGCTCCACAGCCAGGTCTTATAGGCGTTGATGAAATCAGATGCCCGGTAGAGTTTGATGGGCTTAGCGTAGGTTATTGTGATTTATACAATGATGATGATGATCTAATAGGACCTGTGTTTATAGATGGACCACCGCCAATAGGGGTTAAACTTAGTGGTAAGCATTTAAATCAGCAGGCTAGTGAAGGTAGACAAAGAGGTGGAAAGAATACATCAAGAAATGGGACAAACCAGACTGGTGTTGCCCATTGTATACCGCGGTTTATAATAGAAAACTAAAAAATTAATAATAAAAGAATTAAAAAAGCCGGACTTAGTTCCGGCTTTTTTGTTTGTCCTGTTCCATTATCTTAAGTAGTCCTAAAATGCTTGAGAGATTGTGCTGTATATAATCATTTTGTATTTCCGAGTTATAATAACCACCCCTAAAACCTCCTATTGTTTGCTGAGGGTCAGCCATATACATTGACGATTCGGGCATATACTGATTGTATAATTGGAAAAGAACAGTTTTTTTAAGTGTACTGAGATAAATATCTGCTTTTTTATTGTTACCAGTTTCCTTGGCGATATTATAAGCAGTAAATAGAGCCTCTGATCTTGTTGCTGCTGGTGTAGACCTTGGAATATCATAATAACTACCATTTATATCTGAGATTTTAGAATCATTATTTTGAGATTTTACAATTGCATCAGTTATTTTGAATATGTGATTTAGATATAATTCATCTGGTTTGTACTTATATAACCTGCTTAGTGCATAAACAAGCCAGTGATCGTGATTTATATTATCCACAGTATTACCCTTGTCTCTAACCTTAATTAAATAATCCGAAGCCTTGATAGCACCGTCCAGAAGTTTTTTGTCATTAGTTAATTCATAACTTAATAATAGACCAAGTATGGCCTCTCCAGGATAGTAATCCGATGTGCTTTCTGATACATTTCCTGTAAAGAATTCAACGATATGAGGGTAGAAGCTGCCGTCTTCTTTAATAGCATTGAGAATATAGCTGTTTACGCCGTTTAGATATTCGAGCTCGGATTTATCTTCAGTAAGCTGGATATATTTTGCTAATACAGCTGAAGCAAGTCCATTTCCCCCCAATTTTACAAGATGGCCAGGCTGTTCATCAATTACACAAAGATAAGGTGTACCTTCTAATCTGCACTCTCTTGTAAATGTTTTTAAATAATCAATAGCGAGTTTTGCTTTTTCAAGTACTGATTCGTTGCCGGAGTGTTCAAATAGTTCTAGTAGCGAATATGTAGAACCCGCATGCCGTAAAATATTGTAGTCGTTAGCTGAGAGATCAGCCTCGGGGTGATATCTGTATATATAGCTTCCATCAGGCTGAATTGCATTTAGCAGGTACTTGCCCGCAAGTCTTGCTGATGTATGAAGTGTCTCTGTATCTAATTCTAAATCTGCTCGATGTCCTCTAAAAAGCTTGTAGCCAATATTCCCATCATAAAAATAACTGTCAGTAGAAAAGCTATAAAGAGTGTTATTTCCCCAGTAATCCAAACTGCTATAGTCAAGATATCTGTGGTCTTTTCCATGAAGATAACTTGCAAGGACATACTTATTTATGACCCCGTTTGTTATAATCACTGCAGAGTTAACTTCCTCTGGAATTAGCGCTATGCCTGAGGCTTGATTAAATGCTATTCCATATAAAGTATGATCTATTGTTATTGGTTTTCTAAAGCTAAAATTATCAATCCTATTATAATCTTTAACTATATCAACTTTGAGCCATTTTAAATCAAAGTCTTTCGGCACAGTATTATATAGATTATCAAGTGCGTTATTTAGAGCATTTATAAGATTATTTGCAGAACCATATCCTACATGAGCAGGAGTAATTGAATCACTGGCGGATATAAATACGATATTCGGATAATCATGTTTTTTAAGATCAATACTGTCCAGAGTTAGCTTTGATCTTGATTTTATGGCCTGATAGATTGATTTGGATAGTCCGTCGGATTTTTTCTGATCAAGCTGCTTATATTCTTTAATGTCATCGAACCATACATATTGCGCACGAGACGAATTTGTATAAAAGGTTAATATCGCTAGAGTTAGAAATAGTAATGATATATATTTAGATTTCATACTTGCTCCTTGTAAAATTAAATCTGTTTAATATATACAAATATACGAGATGAACAAAAACTCTTGCCAAAAATACAGTGATATAAAATGGTATTGGAATATACCAATTGTAATTATGTTAACGCTATTATTATCTCTTGGAATTAGATCACTAATAACAGATGATAATAGATATGGATGGGGAACTTTTTCAAAACAAGCTAATTATGTAATAAAGTATAGTTATATTAAGAAAGACGGTTCAACTCATGAATATAAACCTGGTAATGAACTCATAGGCTTAGCAAATCAAATCAGACACATTGGTTCTACAAGATATTCCACTGGTTTTATAAAACATTCAGTTGAAAATTATTTGAAATATCTATACAGGAATAAAAATGATGAAGAGATAAAGACTTTTAGAGCAGAGTTGTACTATGTTATTAACAAGAACTTTAATCACAGGTTTTCCAAGGAACAGGCAACTCTTATAGAATTATCATATCCGTAATATTTGAACCCAATGAATAATAATTGCCTATTATCTGCATGGAATAAATATTGGTTTGAAGAAAAATCAAGAGAGAGTTTTTGTCTTATAAGAATATTTTTCGGATTGGTATTTCTTGTAAAATTAACATTTTTTATTCCACTGCTTAGAGAAGGAGTGGTAAATATTATTATTCCAAAATTTACGCTTTATGATACCGGATTATTTCATATTGAGGGATTCAGAAATGCGGTACCCGGTTTTGAGTGGCTTCCTGTACCTTCGTTTACGCAGTATCAAAATATTGAAATAATTATAATCATTCTGGCAGTACTATTTACTATTGGGCTATTTACAAGATATGTTGGGCCAGTATTAGCGATTATTTATACCTATTTGTTTTTAATCAGCCAGCATAACTACCACCACCATGTATTCCTTATTGTGATAGTTTTATACATTCTTGGGTTTTCAAATTGTTATATGCACTACAGTATGGATTCTTATCTGGGATTGAATAAAGAAAAGGATGGTAATATAAAATATCTGCCGATAAGACTACTTCAGGTCCTAATCAGCATTGTATATCTGTTCAGTTTCCTGCATAAGTGCAATCATGGCTGGTTAACCGGTGAGCTTACTTATTTATATTATCAGCAGGGTACTGTTAGCGGTTATTTGGTTAATTTAATAGATTCTATCTTTTCGGTCGGATTTCTTTCAGATTATAAAATACACTTTTGGAAATTACTAGGCCCTTTAACTGTTATTACTGAAGGGTTTCTTGCATTTGCTATATGGATTCCAAGACTCAGAAGATTTGCTATCTTTGTGGGTCTGATATTTCACTCTATGATTTTCATGTTTATAAATGTAGAAACATTCAGCTTTCAGATGTGGGTATTGTATATGGCGTTTATACATACGGAGTCAAAACAAAATAAGGTTTATTATAATGGAAATAATGTTTGTGATTTAAGATTTATAAGAATTTGTAAGTTGTTGGATTGGTTTAAAAGAATAGAGTTGATAAACAGTAACAATAAAAATATT
>JBFFSH010000086.1:0-10636 GCA_041572575.1 Thermodesulfobacteriota bacterium | reverse complement strand
TTTTGCTCTGCCTGTTATAGATGAAACGGGAAAACTGCTGGGCCGAATAACAGCGGACGACATCATAGATGTTATAACAGAAGAGGCTTCAGAGGATATGTATCAGCTTGCCGGTGTGCAGGACCAGATGCATCCTATTTACACACCAACTATTACACGAATTAAACTTCGTACCCCATGGCTTCTCTTAACCCTTGTTGGTGAACTTCTCATAGCTCTTATCATTGTCTACGCCTTCCAGCCAACACTGGAAAAAGTTGCTATACTTGCAGCATTTATGCCGGCAATTATGGCTACGGGTGGAAATGTAGGGATACAGACTACAACCATTGTAATTAGAAGCCTTGGTATGGGCACTATTACTTTTTCACAAATTTACAAGCTTGTTCTCTCTGAAGTGAAGGTGGGACTTTCGATTGGCGTAGTCTGCGGTCTTGTGGCAGCTACCGCCGGTATAATCATAGGCAAAGGTGAACCACAGGTCCTAAAACTTGCTCTTGCAGTGTTTATTGCCATGATGTCTGCAACTATGGCTACGTCATTCATAGGGGCGGCTAGCCCGCTTTTACTGCAAAAATTCAAGTTCGATCCGGCTGCAGCATCAGGGCCGTTTCTTACCATGTTCAATGACATCTTCGGCTCGGTTGTTTATCTATTCATAGCAATGCTTATATTCTAAAAATGACAGAACAAATAACACATGCTTTTGTTCTAAAAAAAACAGTTTATAAAGAAGCTGATTATATCATCAGTTTTTATTCATCTGATTTCGGAAAAATAAGCTGTATTGCAAGGAGTGCCAAAAAAAGCTCAAAAAGATTTGGCGGAAGGCTCGAGCCGTTTTTAAATCTTAAGATTAAGTTCAAGCCTGGTATCAGGCATATTAAGTATCTTGAAGACTGCAGCATCATTAAATCTTATGCAGATATTATGAATGACCTGGATAAGTATAAGTGGGGCAGCTTTATACTAGAGTATATAGAAAATTTGTCTGAAGCAGAGGAGCCGAACAGAGATTTATATGAACTACTGCATTCAAGCATTGAGCATATTTGTGAAAAAAATGATATTATTAACATGATACCAAGGTTTCAATATAAAGCGCTTAGGTGTGTAGGGTTAACCCCTGAATTAACCGCCTGTTTTAGCTGTGGCAGGGATGTAGTGGATGAGGGATATTTGAGCATAAGGCAGGGAGGGATTGCCTGTATAGAATGTGGGAAAAAATTAGGAGCAAAGGTCGAGGGATATAAATTTATAAAAAAATTTGATAAAAATGATAAACAAACAATAATGAAAAATATTGCACTTCTTACAAGATTTACAAAATTTCATACGGGTAAAGAATTCAAGTCAGAACGATTTGTAATGGAGAACTAGTACAGATGATTGTAAAAGGGTTTAAGGCATCGGGTATTTACAGTGGAATTAAAAGAAGTAAGAAAAAGGATCTTGCGCTTATATATTCTGAGACACCGGCACAGGTATCCGGTGTATTTACTACAAATGTGGTTAAGGCGGCTCCTGTGATTATTGGGCAGAGAAAAGTTAAGTCAGGCAAGTGTCAGGCTGTAGTTATAAACAGTGGAATTGCAAATGTATGCACCGGTAAGCAGGGTATAAAAGACGCAAATGAAATCACGAAAGCTGTTGCAAAAGAATTACATATAAAAGATTCACTCGTTATTCCCTCATCCACGGGGCTTATTGGAGCGTTTCTTACTTCACATTTAAGCAAAATAAAAATGTCGATACCCGATATTGTTAATTCACTCTCAGAAGCCGGTATAAATGACGCAGCCCAAGCCATAAAGACAACAGATGCTTTTATTAAAATGTCGTCTAAGAAAATTAAAATTGATGGTAAGCAGGGAACTATTACAGCAATTGGTAAAGGTGCAGGGATGATCTCACCTAATATGGCAACGATGCTTTGCTTTGCCATAACAGATATTGCTTTGGAAAAAACAGCACAGGACAGACTGTTAAAAAGTGCAGTGAATGATTCGTTTAACAAGATTACAGTCGATGGAGATACATCTACAAACGATACAGTGCTCTTATTAACAAATGGATATGCGGGGAATAAACCTATAAAATTTAACGGCAGAAACTATAAAAAGGTTGAAGATGCATTGAATGGGGTTTTAAGCGATGTAGCATACAAGATAGTTGAAGACGGAGAAGGGGCAACAAAGGTAGCACGAATAAATATTAAGGGAACAAAAACAATAAAAGATGCGGATAAGTTAGCCCATACAATTGGTACTTCCACGCTTGTTAAGACTGCCCTGTATGGCCAGGATCCAAACTGGGGCAGGATATTAGGGGCAGCGGGACGGGCCGGAGTAAAATTTAATCCGGATAAAATTGATCTTTACTTTGGGAAGCATCAGGTTTGTAAAAACGGTATGGCTGTAATGAATGAAAAAAAGGCCGCTAAATACCTAAAACAAAAAGACATAGAAATCACTCTTGATCTGAATAGCGGAAAAAAGAGTTCTTTTATACTTACGAGTGACCTCACAGTGGACTATGTGAAATTTAATTCGGATTATACAACATAGAATTAATCTGCGTCTGTTCCAACTAATTCACTAACATCCTTCACACCCTCTTTAATCATGAAGTTCAAAAGCCCGGTGTTAATTTTTCCGGCAACTGAAGGACCTTCGCCGCGGATGGCGGTTACTAACTGAAGAAGCTTGGCTCCCGCTTTGATTTTTTCCAAAGCAGTTTCAGAACTATTTATGCCGCCTACCCCAATAATTTCCATCTTTCCCTTAGTCTGTTTATAAATATGCTTTATCTGGTCATTTACAAGTTTTCTGTAATCGGGGTCGTCTCCACTGAGGCCGCCCTGTGATTCTTTCCATCTTGTGCCATATTTTGCTTTAATTTCAGTATTTATAGTTGTATTTGATGCGATAATACCAGAGATTTTATTTTCTTCTACAACATCGATTACCTCATCTATGGCATGAAAAGTAAGCTCGGGGGCAATTTTGATAAAAACAGGTTTTTTAACCTTCTTACCTTTCATGGAGTCTTTTACCGCGGCGATAATTTCGCCAAGAGGTTTTTTATCCTGAAGCTTTCTCAAGCCCGGGGTATTTGGAGAGCTTACGTTTACTGCGAAATAAGATGCGAAGTCATATAACTCTTCGGCCACAGCTCTGTGTGCCCACGCAATTTCCTTATCATCCAGATTTTTATTTTTACCAATACTTATACCGATTGGAATACCCGAGTTTTTATATCTGTTGAGGTTTTCTTTAATTTTATCCATTCCGGGGCTATTAAACCCAAGCCAGTTTACACCAACCCCTGGTGCAATCATAAACTGCCTTGGTTTTGGATTTCCCGGTTGTGGATGAAAAACCACTGTACCCACTTCAACACCTGAAAATCCAAGGTGCCACAGTGCTTTTACTGCTCTTCCATATTTATCCCAGCCGGCGCCTACTGTTACGGGGTTATCAAAATCGATTCCACTGAGGTTTACTTTTAATCTATCATCAATAAGCCGCCTGGCTCCAAAATTAAAAAGCTCTACTAGCCTTAGTAGTGGTGAAAAGGATTCACAATGATGAAGTGACTCACGGGCAAAATTGTGCCAAGTCTCTGAATCCAGATGGTCTAATATTGGACTTACAATTTGTTTGTACATGAATTTACAGAAAGGATATCTGTAAATGAAAAAAAATCAGATAAAAAGATTAAAGAATTATAAGACCCTACTTAAATACTGTTAATTATTCTGCTTATAGAAGTGTAATGAAGCCCTAGATACTGTCCTATGTCCTTTAGAGTGTATCCGTGTTTGCCATGAGCTTCTTTCACTTTTTTATTTCTCTGTTTTGCAGATTTAGTTTCGATTCCTTTAAATATTTCTTCAAGTGGAGGTCTTTTTATATGTCTTTGCCATTTAGGAACATCTTCTTTATTTCTGCCTTTAATGAGCATAAGGGTCATCTGCTCAATAAATTGCTCATCTCCAAGAAGTATCTGTCCTCTTACGCTATCAAGCGGATTTTCTGCTTTATTGGCACCTTTAATGTAATCCCTGTATTTATCCTGGGCATTTTTGGTTCTTTTAGCAAACTGGGAGTGTATCCATTCAACATGTAAAAATTCGGGAACATCTACGGTACCAGAAGTTGCTCTGTAACTGCTCCATTTGAAGGTGTTTATGTTGTTTGTTATACCTTCTCTTTGAGATAATGTGACTACGTGTCTGCATATATCGAGCAAATATTTATCTTTTTGTACAACTACAGCCTTAAATCTTCCCTGAAACACATTACCGCTTTTTTTGTTTTTTCTGTTAAATTTCTGGGTATAAATACCGTTTAATTGTCGCATACCGACAGATAGGTTTCCCCTGGGGGTCTCTATTGCGATGTTATATTCGGTATTTCCTATACAGTATGCATGACATTTCCAGCGGTATCTGTTGACAACATATTCCAGTGTGTCAAGAAATGTTTGACGGTCAGCATCATCTTTTACAATGTGTTTTCTGCCGCTTGATTTTGAACTAATAAAGTAAACTGCATTTTTGAATTCTAATCTTACAGGTCTTGCCATACTGAGTATATTTTATCAGATATTTTTTAATAAATAAAAACTGTCCCCCAAATATTTAGTAAAATTTTAGTGCTACGGTTAATTTTATACAATGCAGTATTTAGTTTCATAAATTTACGAGTTTTTTAAAATATTTTTTGTTATTTGTACAATTAATTTGATATGAAATTAATTATGATATCTTTGTAACTTAATGTAATTATATTGCTGTTAATAACTAAAGTAAATATCATGAATAAAGCTTATTTAATAATAGATACATCTGAAGGCAATGCAGACCTATTTTATAAAACTCGTTTCTTTGTACCCGACCCATGCATATACATAGAACATAAACGCAAGAAAATATTGGTTCTAAGTGATCTGGAGATAGATAGGGGCAGGGAAGAAGCCACGGTAGATAAAATAATATCGTTTTCTGAATATATAAAAAAAATTCCTGCAGCTAAGAGAAAAAAAGCAGGTTTTGCTGATATAGTAGATCTGATTTTTAAAGAACGAAAGATAAAAAGTGCAGAAGTACCTGGTAGATTTCCAATCAAATATGCAGATCAATTAAGAAAATTAGGCTATAAGATAGTCCCTAAAAAATCAGAGCCTTTTTTTGAGGGCAGATTAAAAAAACATCCACATGAAGTTGCTTCATTAAAACAGTCACTTAAGTGGACTGCTGATGCAATGAGGGTGGCTGTTAATATTATAAGTCTGTCGAAAGCTAAGAAGAACAGGCTTTATTTCAATGGTAAAGTTCTGACTTCTGAATTTATTCAGGGAGAAATTAACTCATTTCTATCAAAACATGGCTACACAGCTTCTCATACTATTGTGGCATCGGGAGTTCAGGGTTCTATGCCCCATCATTCGGGCTCAGGCCCTATAATATCAGGCACTCCAGTAGTGATAGATATATTCCCCAGGTCTCAAAAGACCGGCTATTTTGGTGATATGACACGCACCATTATCAAGGGAGAGCCATCTAAAGAATTAAAAAAAATGTACAGCGTAGTGCTCAAAGGACAAAAAATCGGTATAGATATGATAAAGCACGGTGTAAATTCAAAAGATGTTCATAATGCTATTGTGGATTATTTTGATAAAAGCGGTTTCAAAACAGCAGTTATTGACGGAAAGCAACAGGGGTTTATCCATTCCACAGGTCACGGACTTGGGCTTGAAATACACGAACTTCCGAGAGTTAGTAAAGGAGATGACGTTCTCGAGGCTGGAAATGTGGTAACTGTAGAACCAGGGCTTTATTATGAAAAACTAGGCGGTATTAGGATAGAGGATGTTGTCCTGGTTACTAGAACTGGGTGTGAAGTATTAAGTAAATTTCCCAAAAAATTTCAGGTTTAGATTTTGGATACAATTACTCACGGACTTATAGGAAGCCTTGGTTCAAAAACCGGCTACTACCAAAAATTTGGAAAAATTGCGACCTATTCTTTTCTATTTGGATCCATTTTTCCGGATATTGATGTAATAGTGGCTATTTTAGGGCCTGATTTTACAATGCGCTATCACCGCGGGATTACTCATTCATTATTAGCTGTACCACTTTTTTCAATCTTGGTTACATACATTACAACTCTTATTTTTAAAACCCGTGAATACAAAAAGATATACCCCATGGTGCTTCTAGGAATGTATTCACACATATTTTTTGACCTGATAACAGCATATGGAACGGTTGCTTTCGATCCCATAAGTATTAAAAGATATAATTGGAATCTGGTTTTTATTCTCGATCCGTTTATTACACTTCCAGTGATTGCGGGCCTGATCGTCTCCTATAAAAAAAGAGCATTAGCATTTAAAACATCGGTTATCATATTTTTGTTTCTAAGCTCTTATCTGATGACTTGTTATTTTGTAAAAGAACACAACAAAAACAGGATTATTGAATATACTAAAACACATAACACGCAGGTAGAAAAACTCGACATTTATCCAAGACCCCTAGCCCCATTTTACTGGCTTGGGGTGGTAGAAACCAAAGACAGCTTTTACAGGGCACAAGTTTCTTCACTCTCCAAGGATTCTCTTATCTTTGAATCATTTTCAAAATCTGATGTAAATGGTTTTGTAGATGCCGCTAGGGATCACAGGGTAGCTAAACTGTATTTCTGGTTTGCTGATTTTCCTGTTGCCAAATATCTTAGGAGCGGAGATGAGCATATTGTCGAAATTGTTGATTTAAGGTTCAGGATGCTCTCAAGAAGGACACCATTTACACTTAGATATGTGTTTGATAAGACTATGAAGATAAAGGAGATTACTCTTGGAGGCAGGAAAGTCAGGAATTTATGAGCAAAAAATTTGAAGATCTGGTGGAGCTTGCAAGATACCTCAGAAGCCCTGAAGGATGTCCCTGGGACAAAGAGCAGGATTTACAAAAGCTGAAATCCTATATCATTGAAGAGGCTTATGAAGCTGTTCAGGCAATTGAATCAGAGGATGTAGATGAGATAACCGAAGAGCTTGGAGACCTGTTTTTTCAGGTGATATTTGCTGCACAGATAGGCCAGGAGGAGAAGAAATTTGATATTGATGTTATAATTAATAGTCTTCATAACAAGCTTATAAGAAGACATCCTCATGTTTTTGGTGAAAAAAAGGCTAAAAATGCAGAGGAAGCAGTTAAAAGCTGGCAGACACAAAAATTAAAAGAAAAAAAGAGAAAAAGAACACTGCTTGAAATTCCAAGAGATATGCCCGCTCTTCTAAGAGCACAGAGGGTTGGTGAAAAAGCTTCAAATGTAGGCTTTGACTGGCAGGACTCCCACGATGTTTTGCAAAAAGTAGATGAAGAATTAAATGAACTAAAAGTAGAGATAAAAAAGGGAGATGCTGAGGGAATAGAGCAGGAGTGGGGAGACCTTATATTTACTCTGGTAAATCTTGGCAGGCACTTGAAAATCGATGGGGAAAGTTCTGCTCATCAGGCAGTAAACAAATTCATTTCCAGGTTTTCAAGGATTGAAGAAAAGGCCAAACAACAGGGAAAACAGTTATCTGAACTTTCGCTTGGAGAAATGGACAGTATTTGGAATGAAATAAAATCAGACTAACGGGATATTAAAATGAGCTCACTAACACAGCAAAGACGCGATGCAAATTATGAGAGGTTATGGAATGTAGTTAAAGAATTTGGCAAGGTTTTAGAAACGGATTCTAATTCAATAAACTTACTTGGTATAAGATCTGAGACTGAGCTTGGAACACCCAAAAAGACCATTAAGAGATCGCTTGCAACTTTATTATTGCTTAAAGATAATGACAGCGCAATTGCCACACTCGCCTCTGCATATCTATTTATAGAAAATTTTGTGGATAACAGGATTTATGAATATTTTCTGCCAAAACTAAAAACCATGGGAGAAATAAGAGTACAGTCAGGTGATATTTCTACCCAAGAAGTCCAAAAACTTGGCGCTAAAGTACTGGAAGACTTAAAGGACAATGAATTTCAGGATAACTATCAGGCTATAAAAGCTGCAATGGATAAGGTGCGAAAGTCTGCTGAAAACGAGCTTCATATACTGCTTAGCCTTGCTGAAAGAGATGGTTTGAACTCTAATAAGAAAAAAGATTTATTAGTCTGAATTGTTAAAGCAGCATAAAAGATCTATTTACCAATCAATCTGCCCAGAAGTTTCCATCCTTCGTCTTCAAACTCGCCGGTACTTGCGGCACAGTCTTCTGTGTAAACATAACTATCATTTCTGATTTCTGTATCATCTGAGCTTAATATCGCAAAAGGAACCGGATCGCTGGTATGGGTTCTTATATCAATTGGAGTCGGATGATCAGACATCACTAAAATCCTGTAGTCTCCAAATTTTTTTATGCCTTCTAAAACATGAGCTACAACACGTTTATCAAAATCTTCTACTGCCTGAATTTTTAACTTTGCATCACCCACATGGCCCGTTTCATCTGTGGATTCAATATGTATCATAGTAATGTCAACATTTTTTAGAGAATTTAGTGCATATTCCACCTTTCCCTCATAGTTTGTATCCAGATACCCCGTGGCACCCGGAACATCAATCACATCCAGCTTGGCATAATGTCCAATACCTTTTACAAGATCTACTGCAGAAATTACCGAACCCGAGAGTCCATAAAGCTCTTTAAAGCTTGGCATAGCGGGTGCGGTCCCCTGTCCCCAGAGCCAGATGCTTGTAACAGGATTTTGTCCTTGCTCAATCCTCTTATTGTTTACAGGATGATCTTTCAAAACATCTTGTGACTTTTTGATTAATTCTAATAAGAGATCAGCACCCTGACCTACGGGAATGTGGGGACTAATTTTCTTTCCTGAAATATCATGTGGCGGAGTTGTAATAACATCCTTGTTTCCATCTGACCAGACAAGTAGATGTCTGTAGCTTATTCCCGGATGGAATGTAAAACCGTCACCATCCAACTCTGCTTTAATATCTTTAATTATTTCGTGCGCCTCTTCAGTGGTAATATGCCCCGCACTGTAGTCTTCCATGATTTCTGAGCCGGTATTTCCTGAGAGTGTTACTAGGTTGCACCTTAGGGTTACATCTGTTGGTTTAAGCTCAACACCTATACTTGCAGCTTCAAGTGGGGATCTGCCGGTGTAGTATTTTTTCGGATCGTAGCCAAGTACAGTGAGGTTACCCACGTCACTTCCGGGTGGATAGTTATCGGGAATAGTCTTAACCATCCCGAATGTTCCTGCATATTTAGCAATGTAATCAAGATTTGGCGTATCTGCTACTTCCAGTGGTGTCTTTCCGCCAAGTTCAGCAAGCTTGTGGTCGGGCATACCATCGCCCTGTAATATTACATATTTCATAGAGCAGATGTTAAATGGTTTTTGAGATGAATCAAGAGAGATATATTAATAGAATTAATATTAATTTGAATCTTTAATATCTGCTGTAATATTAGATAACTAAAACGTCTTTAGGATAAATAATAATAAATTGATAGACCAGATACTATTAGACCTAAAAGCAGTTGAAAAGATTGTAAATCTATCTCTCAAGGAAGATATAGGCAGAGGCGATATTACTACCAATTCAATTGTAAATGACAAGCTCAAATGTGTAGCTGTTATAAAGTCAAAAGACAGAGGAGTAGTTGCCGGAAACCCAGTAGCGGAGCTTGTATTTAAAAAGCTCGATCCCAAAACAAAATACATCCCGATAAAGAAGGATGGCGATGCAATAAAACCTGGTGATATAATCGCTGAGATCAGAGGCTCTGTTAGGGCGGTGTTAACAGGTGAAAGGCTGGCTCTTAACTTACTGCAGCGACTCTCAGGTATAGCTACATTATCAAGCAGATTTGTAGAAAAAACAAAAGGAACTGGAGTTAAAATTCTGGACACGCGGAAGACAACGCCCGGGCTTAGAATACTTCAGAAATATGCAGTTACAGTAGGAGGCTGTTATAACCACAGGTTTGGACTCTTTGATGCAGTACTTATAAAGAACAACCATATAACTATAGCCGGAGACATTGAAAAAGCTGTTGAAAAAGCGAGGGCAAAAAATAAAAATAAAACAATCGAAGTGGAAACGAGTAATTTTAGAGAGGTTCGTGAAGCATTAAAATCCGGGGTTGATATAATTATGCTGGATAATATGTCACCTGATAAAATCAAAAAAGCACTTGAAATAATAGATGGGAAAGCTAAAACAGAAGCATCGGGTGGGATCAATATTAATAATATAAAGCAATATGCCAAGACCGGTGTGGACTATATTTCAGTGGGAGCACTTACTCATTCTGCAATATCACTCGATATTGGGTTGTATGTTCTAGAGTAGTTGTTATATTACAATTAATGGTACAAGAGATGGAAAATAAAGCCGATATTATTGCCGAAATAGACAGACTCAGAAAAGAAAAAAACGCCGTTATCCTTGCACATAACTACCAAATACCGGATGTACAGGATATAGCGGACTTTGTAGGCGATTCACTGGGTCTTTCTCAGCAGGCTGGCAGGACAGATGCTGATATTATAGTATTTTGTGGTGTGCATTTTATGGCAGAAACT
>JBFFSH010000085.1:0-10895 GCA_041572575.1 Thermodesulfobacteriota bacterium | reverse complement strand
TGCTGAACTGAACTCAAGTTTTCCGTTATTTGCTACAAACGCTCTTGGATAGGTAACACTAAAACTATCGAAGTTTACTATATCAAACGCTACCCCTGTGTCTCCGGGAAGGTTTAGTGTAAGGGTATTGGTTCCTTCTGTTATCTGTACTCCATGAGAATCTAAATCTTCATTTATCTCTATATTTGTTGTTCCATCAAATATATCATCCGATATCTGAGTTCCGTTAAACACTGTCTGCACGTGATGATCAGGGTTTTCGGGAAAGTCTGTAAGACCGTAATAACTTACGTTTATACTGCCTCCATTTCCGGATGCTACGTTATCAAGCTCTATATTGAAGTCTCTTGTAAGTAGGCTTGTTCTTGCAAACAGCCGTACGTCATACCACGGGTCTCCATTTGGGGAGCTAAAGCTGTAGCTGTTATTATTATCTACAGTTCTTGTCTCCAGATAACTAGTTGCTACTGCTGTGTTTTTACCTGCCTGTTTTTTGTCTACATCTACTGACTGTGCCAGATCTGCGTTTACAGAAAGCACATACACATTAGTGTTTGTATATAAAGTATCTAGTGCTTGTCCATAAAACTCTATGTACCCTCCCGGGCCAAATGTCTTCCCTGAAGAAGTGTGTATATACAGGGGTACAGGCGCTCCGCTGTTAGTTAGAGCTATTTCACTTGTCTTTACTCCGAAAAGGTCAAGGCCTGCACCCTGCAAGTCTTCATACGTTACCCGGTATACTCCATCCTTATCTACAAACAGTTCTGCGGAGGGAAGTACCACGCTCCCTCCATTACCTCCTGCCGCGGAGGTAGTTGTTAGTATGCCCTGCTGTGAGTTATAGCCTTTATCTGTTTCTTTGCCTTTGATTTCTTTATTACTTCCCTTATCTCTTGTTTACCAGAACTCTCTTTTTTTATCTCTGCCCATTTTATAGGGTCTGCAGCTTCTCTGCTTCCGTATTCTGTATTAATTGTAAAAGGCCCTTGGAATGTCTCTTTGCCAAGAATGTCTATATCGCTTATATAAAATATTTCCGCTCCACTTTCTGCGCTATAGCTGTAGTCTGTTCGGACTAGAGAATCCCCTACACTGCTCTGTATTATCTCTGTGTTTAGTTTCTCTTTGCCTCCATCTCCTTGTGCGTAAAGGTTAAAACCGGCGTTGCCGGCTTCGGTGCCGGTTGACCAGGAGAAGTTTACGCTTCCACCTGCACTCTCTGCGTTGAAGTAGGAGAGGGTGATTGGGGTTGAATTTAAACAGTTTGATCCGATAGCACATACTGTATCAAAATTCTGACCGGGTAGATCTGATGTAGGTTGATGATCATGCCATGGAAACTTATCACCTCCTAAACTACTGCTTTGGAATACTATTGCTCTAGTCCTGATTTCAGTTGGATTTCCAATAAGACTTGCCCTTATTGCAAGCTGAGGGTTGAAATTGGTGCTAATTCTCAAATATGCATCATCTGAGTCACTTGTTTGCAGTTCAGTATCCATTCCATCAGCCGGAGAAGGATTATCACTTGTAAGCGGATTAGGTCCTCCAGCATCTGGGGGCATGTCTGTGTCAATAAATGCCTTTACATTGTTTTCAAATTCTGCAATCCAGTTATTTAGATTTCCACTGTCAACGTGATCACCCTGTTTATAATGTGATTCAATGTAATAGTCAGGTCTGTTATCACTTACATTGGTACCGGTATTATCTCTGATTATTTCGATAGCAATATAGTAGTTATGCCCCTCTCCTACCATATCTCCATTACAGTTATTCCAGTCACCAACCATATCCCATTCGAAATAATAGAAATCGGGATCTCCTCCTACAGTATAGTTTGCAATGTCCGAATCACAGAAGCCATTTCCTGTTGCTTCTAGGTTTTCATATAGATCCTGGTCATAACTCTGGCATACATCATCAGGTGGTCCGGGATTAGCACCAGGTTTTTGTGCACCTGCTCCTGTACAATCGGCTTGAGTTGTTTGGGCAACCCAGTTGGGATCAGGAACGCCTGCAAAAGAATCGCTTGAAAACAATAAACATAATGTAGCGGCTAAAAGCCCTACTCTTAAGTAGATGAAGAAGTTCAAGTTTTACCCCCTATGGTAAACAATTCTACTGTTTAAACCTGTAAATAAATGAACATTCTTCGGCAGCCATTCGGCCATAGGGGCTCAATTACTTACCGGCCCCCTTAGGTATTGACTTTGCGACCCGTATTTTCACACGGTGTGCCTTTTCGGAGTAAAAACTAACAATACCAGTATAGGACTTTTAGATTATGAATGCAAGCAGTATTATTATCAGGTTCAAATTACCCGTGTGAAGTTAAATATCAGCAGAGGAGAATTTTTGGAAATATAAGCTATTAATCCAAAAAAATAAATTTAGACGTCCCAGCTTCAATCACATCATAATCATGTAAAAGCTGATCTGTAACAGGCCTTCCGTTTACCTTGGTGGGATTTAGGAAATTGCCCATATTAAAGATTCTGAATGTGCCGTCTTCAAGTCTTACTATCTTTGCCTGGTGTTCGCTTGTAAAGAGCCCTTTTATCTCAATATCGGCATCTGCACCCTTACCGATGGTAAAAACGTTTTTATCCAAAAGCACCTCTTCTCCTCCAAGCATCCTGAGCATTGCTCCCTGAGACTGGGCTTTGTGTTTTACATTGCTTACATATTTGTCCTGCGCACCGGTATCGTAAATAACAGTGCCGTCGTGCCTGTCCGCATACTGCTCCTGTTTTCTAAGTGTATCATCATGATCAACTTCAATCTTTAATATGAATTTTCCTATAAGAATCAGGTCATCTGGTTTAATTATTGCCTCTTCTACCTTCACCCCGTTTACATAGGTGCCGTTGCCGCTTCCGAGGTCTTTTAATTTCACCTTGCCATCTTTTTTCTGGATAAACAGGTGGTATCGGGAAACTGATGGATTATCTATTACAATATCATTGTCCTTTGCCCTTCCGACAGCAGTGATATCAGGTTTTAATACAAATTTTTCAACTATTTTAGAATCCAGCGTTATTGTTGCTGATATTATTTGACTGTCTAAATAATCTGACATAATTATCCACCTATAAATTAACTGTATTTAAGAATGATAAAGAATAGCCCCTATCCTTATTTAACATTCATTTTTAACTCTTACACTTAAACCTCTGTACTCAATAGCAAAAAAACAAAAGATTTAAAGCTACCTTCCTATAAAACTTATCAAATTTTAGGGGTTTTTGCAATAAGTAATTTTTATGAGTGTTTATTTATTTCTTTATCTGTGTTTGCTATAGCCTTAAAATCGCTTCCGGCTGGGTTCTGGAATACTTTTAGACCGAATTCGGGGACTATTGCAAGGATATGATCAAAGATGTCACTTTGTATTCCCTCATAGTTGACCCAGTTATTATCGGTCGTAAATACATATATCTCAATTGGAATTCCGGTTGGGCCGGGATCAAGCTGCCTTACGAGAAGAGTATGGTTCTTAGAAATCTTGGGGTGTTCCTTTAAGTAAGAAACAATATATGCCCTGAAAGTGCCAATGTTGGTCATTCTCCGTCCATTAGCAAGGTCAGTATCATAAATGTTCTGTTTTTTATTATATTCTGTAAGTTCAGTCCTTTTTTCATCTACATAGCCTGATATATATTGTATTTTCTTAAATCTTTCTATCATCTGCTCTGAGCAAAAAGTAACAGAAGAAATATCAACATTAATCGCTCTTTTAATTCTTCTTACGCCGGATTCACTCATCCCCCGCCAGTTTTTAAATGATTCTGTTACAAGTGCATAGGGAGGTACAGTAACAATAGTTTTATCAAAATTTTGGACTTTCACAGTCGTAAGAGATAATTCAATAACATCACCGTCTACCCCGTGCTTTGGCATCTCTATCCAGTCGCCCACCTGTACCATCTTGTTGCTGGAAAGCTGAATACCGGCAGCAAAGCTGAGTATGGGATCTTTGAACACAAGCATCAGGATCGCCGTAACAGCACCGAGGCTTCCGATCAGAAATGCGGGGGACTTACCTATTAGTATTGAAATTACAATTACAGCTGCCAGCAGATACAGAAGAATTTTTATAACCTGAATAAATATGCTTGTCGGGATTTGTTTTGAAATCTGGAATTTGCCGAATATATCCTGAACAGCAGAGAGGCACGCGTCTACAGTAAGAAGTCCGCATCCAAGCATATATATCGATGCAAGCCTTTGCGTTAAGATTTTTACAGACTCATTTCCCTTAAATAGCAGAGGCACAAGGAAATAAAATATCAGCGCCGGAGCAATATGAGAGAGCCTTCTCAAAACCTTTCTTTCTACAAGTATGTCGTCCCAGTCTGTCTTACTCTTTCTAATTAAACCCTCAACTGCTCTTAATATAAAATTCTTTGCTACATAATTTGCTATATACGCTAGAACGCAGATTCCGATAAATAAGCCAATTTCAGCACCAAAATCAACACTTTTTTGTGCATAATCTATGTTATTGAAATAGTCTAAATATTTTTGGATATGTTCCATAAATCTTTGCCTAGTTTAGATTTTTAATAATCACATCAGGTACATGAACCAGATTTTTAGATATATTATTACAATTATATTTATTTATTAAAGCTTTTTCATATAAATCCATCTGATCTATGTGTTCGGGCTTAACCTCCGAAGAGAGCTTATAATCATAAAGAAATATATTGTCGTCTTTAAAAACCAGCAGATCAATCTTTCTTCTTTCATGCTTTCCATCAAGTTCAATATAAAATGGAAACTCCCTTTTTATTTCTTCTGCTTCTTTAATCTGAGCAAACAAATCCGAATTCAAATAATTATCAGATAATTGGATCAACAGCTCCTCCATCTTAGAGTCAAGGATAAAATATTCGTTTAGTACATAATTTATTGTGCTCTTTATACTATGCTGAGAATAATTCCAGATCTGCAGGTACCTGTGCATGACTGAACCAATCTGTATGTTGTTTAGTTTTATGCTCAGATCGGGCGGGTCTATTTCATTCAAAGTTTCGTCGTTTACCGCTACATCTATTTCATATATTATAGGTAGCTCAGGCTCATATATGATTTCTTTCTCATCATCATTAACGACAGGGATAGTATAAATGGCCTCTGATGCTCGAACTACGGGAATCTTGAAATTTTTAAAATTTAATATTTTGTCATCCTTTTCAATTTTGGTTAGTGACAGTACGGAGTTTAATATATCCATATACGACCCCTTGTTTAATCGTGAGTCAGGACATACCGACAATATCAGTTTTTCCTTTGCTCTTGTGATTGCAACATAGAGCGAGCGTTTTTCCTCTTCATATGTGTTTTTCTTTTGCTCCTCTTCTATCTCTTTCCATAACTTTGATTTTATGCCTGTATTTCTTACGATCACTCCATCCTTTTTTGAAAAGCTCACTGTTTCAGAGCCTCCACCCATGCCATGATTAATATCTGCAAGTATTACAACAGCAAACTCAAGCCCCTTTGCCTTATGCACCGTAAGAATTTTAACAGTGTCAGATTCATCCAATTCCTGCTGAGATAGACCCTCTGTGTTTTCTTCGTAGTTTAAGTCCAGAAAATGTATTATTTCAGTGAGGCTCTTTCCCTGATTTTCAAGCTGTGAGAATAGTTCTACCAGCTTGGTGATTGAATCATACTTTCTCTTTCCGTCAGCAAGAGCAAGCATTGCCTCCCAAAATCTGGTCTTATTTAATATGCGAGTTAGTAATTCTACGGGTCTTAGGACAGCAGATTCATCCCTTAGTTGTGAGACAAATTTCAGGTAGTCTGTGATTAACTCCGATGGCTTGTCTTTTACATAATAATTAAAAAGCTCGGTATCACTAACCCCCGCAAAAGTTGATCTAAGAACAGAAGCCTCGGATATTCTATCGTTTTTGTTATTAATATATTTTAGCATACAGACTATATCTCTAATTTCTGAATATCTGTAAAATCCTGCCTGCTCTGAGCTGTAGTATGGGATAGAAGCCTCGCAAAGAGCAGATTCAAAACTTGATATGTGTGATTTTGACCTGAGCAATATAGCTATATCTTTGCATTTATAACCTTGTGCCAGAAGTTCAGCAACTTTTCTAGATATGCTTGCAGATTCTACAAGAACCCTAGTCTCATCTTTACTTACATTGGTGTAAAGAATCTCCTTAACTCTGGCAGAGGCTGTACTACCCTCTGATTCTACTTCCATTTTCTGATAGGATTCTTTAATAATTACTTTAAACAGCTCATTATAAAAAGCTATGAGTCTGTAATCTGATCTGTAATTATAGGTTAATGATGAATTGTCAGAGTTTTTTTGCAGTTTTTTAAATATCTCAGGGCTTGCTCCTCTAAAACCAAATATTGACTGTTTGGGATCGCCTACGATAAAATGATTAGAGCTTGAAAACAGATTAATCAACTCATACTGCAAATCATCTGTATCCTGAAATTCATCTACAAGAAAGTACCTGAACCTGTTTTGATATTCCTGTAATATATCCGGATTATTTTTAAGAAGATTTAGACAAATACGAAGAAGGTCATCAAACTCCAAATACCCGATTAATCTTTTCTTTTCTTTATAAAACTCATAAAATTTTAAAAACAGATCCATATAGCTTCTGCTATTACTAAGCTCCATCAGATTAATAATCTGGTTTATTATTTCAGCGCAATTAGCGGCAAAATGTCTTTCTAAATCATTTGAATTATTAAGCTGCAGTATTCCTTTTGGACTTGCTGTATTTGAAAGCAATTGGCAAGCTTTACTCAGTTTTTTAATTTTATCTATTCTAAGTTCGCAGTTACCAAGATCATTTATAAAGGCATGAAACTCTTTTAACTTAGTGTTTATTTTATTATTCTCTGATCCATAAGGCCCCAGTTTTATTTCACTTGATAGTTTTTTGTAAAGCTTATCAATCTTAGCTTTTAAATCCTTATCATCGGCTTTAAGGTCATAAATGTTTATATGATGTCTGAAAGTTAATTCCAGTATTTCTATTAATTTGTTTTTAACTGAAGCGTAATTGTAATTTTCATTTTTAAATATTTCCGTAGCGTTTTTATCCTTTTGTGATTTGTTAATTAAAAACTCATCTACCGACTCCTGGACAAATAGTTTTCTATCAAGTCCTTCTAATATTTTTATCCTTGAGCCCAGATTACACTCATAGGGGTTTTCCCTTATTATCGCTGCAGCAAAACCATGGATAGTAGAGATAGGACTATCTGCAATATCTTTAAAGCAGTTATAATTTATGCTTTTAGTTTCTCCAAAGTTATCAATGTACTCTCTTATATATTTTCTTATCCTCTCCTTCATTTCACTTGCAGCATTTATAGTAAAAGTGATAGCCACTATTTCGTTCGCATTAGCTCCAGATTCCAGAATCTGAAGATATCTGGATACAAGCACTCTTGTCTTTCCCGATCCTGCCCCAGCCTGAACTACATAAGGCTTATCTATATCTATGAGCTTTTGCTGCTGAGTGTTTAATGAGAGTAGTTGTGAGATTCTTTTCATAACTGGTTAATTTGTAGTCCTAAGTACTGCACCCTTTGCCCTGCACAAATCGTTATACTCACAGAAGCTGCATGGGGGGCCTGTTTGTTTTGTAAGCTGGATCGGAAATTCAAAAAAGTCCAAGTCTTTTTGCCTGGGAGCCGCAGGGAAAATTCCGTTTTGTATATTTTGCATATAGAGTCTTGCAAACTCTATAGATACCTCTAAATCTTTTTCATAGTCTTTACTGTTTTCATTTTTACCTTTCTCTTCACCCGGTCTTTCAGTAGACCTGTAATACGCGCCCTGCTTTCCAATTCCATTGGAGCCCAATGCGTTTAGATATAGTGGAAGCTGCAGATTATTATAATCACAGAATTTTTTGTTTTTAACGTTACTAAGTTTATAGTCGATTACATAAGCCTTGTCGGAAGACAAATCAACCCTGTCTGCTTTGCCTTCCACAGTCTTATCATCTATTTGCAGAGATAGCTCTTTTTCATACTCCACAGGGAAAAATCCCTCGTTATTGTGTTCCCTAATTCTACCGGCTTCATAAATAATAAACGCAGGCATTACACTCTGTGAAATGCTTTTAATGTTCAACTGTTTTTTAAAATCAGAAAGCCAGTCAAATTCTTTTTCCAACTCGGCAGATTCTAATATTTCGTTTAATTTTGATAATATTTGCTCATCTTTTACCTTTCTCAAATCAAGCCTGCTGCCATAAATATTGGATAGCTCAATAAATATGATGTTTAACAGTTTATGGTATACTGACCCCTTATCCAGCGGTCTTGGGTCGTCTTCTATTTCTTCTGGGTATTTTAGCTTTAAGATTTGTGATGCAAAATATTTAAAAGGACATGAGCCATAAGTTTCAAGCTCGGTAACACTAAACTTGTTTATGCTTTGCAGATATTCAAGATCGGTAACAAGTCCTTCATTTTCTGTAAGTTTTGCAAATTTAGTATCTCTTGTTTTTTCTGAAACAATCCCATTAATTATAAACCTGTTTTCATTTTCGAGATAAGCATTGGGTGCATTATCTAATCTGGATATTAAATACTTATATTTGTCATGTTCAGTAATTATTTTTTTATCCGACTCAATATCGTCTTTTACAATCTTGAAACCATCCAGAACATAAGAAGGCTGAACGGCCCTGCCCTTGTTGTCCTGACTCACATAGCTTGCAAACACATGTTTTGAGCCACTGAGTACTATGTTTACCAAATTTTCTTCAGACTCTATATGTTCGTTATTTAACTTAAATATTTTGTTTTTAGTAATGTTATTTATGAAATATCTTTCATTATTTTTAATTAATGGATCAGAAACATCGGTATTTGGAACAATATTTTCTGAAAGTCCCAGAGCAAATATATACTCATACACTGTCCCCCTGGCCTCTAGATAATCCAGTATCTTTATCTTGTTTTCCTCATGAGCAGAGGTTAGAGCATAGTTTTTATCACTGAGCAAATCGGATATAATACTTGAATAATCTACCAGCCTTTCTACCCTTCTATTACTACTGTAACTTTGTACAAGGTACCTCAATTCGCTTAAGATGCTTAATGTAGAATTAACTGCATTTCTCTCTGATTCAGTTTTACCAAATTGGTTGCCTTTCATCCGATCGAACACTAATTCCTGCAGCAAATACAAAAGGTTATCATTTAGAACAGAGACTTTTTTTGAATTAAAACTTTTATTGATTTTTTCTAGTAGTACAAAAAGGTTGTTAAAATAACTTGAATAAGAATTTATATTTGTAATTTCATCGCATTTTGATAATTTTTCAAGCCCCCCAGTTATTCGTTTTTTCAACATCAACAGTTCTAAGTCTGCTATGAAGCTATTAAACTCAGAGTCATTTCCGAAAAAATGAATAATGTAAGGATTTCTAAGTAGTTCAAAAAGACTAACTTTTGAAAAATTAGAAAGTTTGAGACTTATAATGGAATCTATAAGTTTTCCTATATGGCTTGTCTTTAGTGAAATTTTCGCTTTTTCGGTATATTCCAATCCAACTCTCTTAAATTCCTCTTTTAATATTAGAGAGTTTTCATAACTCCCTTTACAAACCACTGCGATATTGGATGGGGGCACGTTCTCTTTATTAATTAGCCACCAGATATGTTTTGAACAAGACTGCGATTCGGCAATTTTTGAAGCATACGATCTGAGCCTTATCTCTTTTTGATCTGTAGAGCTGCCTGTTTCATATTCATAAAGCTCTACTTCTATATTGTTGTTATCAAGGCATTTTAGCACATCAAGCTGAGTATCTGTAAACTCGTGGAATCCAAAAACAACAAGCTTTTTTAATTGAGGCAAACTCGAAGACAGTAGACTGGGGTTAGCATTTTCAATTAGAAGTCTAAGGGAATCTATATCATCTATTGAGTTTAACGATTTAAGCTTATTATCATAAGCGCTGTAGATCATGCAAATATCGCCTAGTTTAAATGATAATGTATCAGAGTCTGTCTGCTTTGATATCGAATCCAGTATATGAGGACCTGTATTGGTGTGCTTAAGTTCTGCTATTATTCTAAGTATTGAATCTGCAAACTCTGTTATATTAACAATATCTTTATAATATTTAAGATTCTGCGCTATCTCAGAAACAGTTTGTTCGGCTAAAAGAAGCCTTGCTGTTCTTGAAATAATATTTGGTGGGTTTGGAGTATTAAGATTTACAATTGCTGAAAGCTTTGCAAAAGTGATAAGCCTGTCACCCCAAATACCCCCGTTTTCTATAAATACATGTTCTGCCTGAACCGTTGCCGGAATATCAGGGAGTAAAAAGTATAAAGATTCATCATCCAGATCATAATTTGTACGCTTTACTAAATCTCTGAAATGAATCTGTGAAGAAACTTTGTTAGTCTTCAATTTCCAATAGGGTAAATAAGGTTAGATTATTTACTATGAATATATAGTGGTTGAGAAAAATATCTATAAAACTGGTGTGTAAATTGATTATATTTCTAAGCTGCGGTTAATAACTACTATGCAAAAAAGCATATCTTTAAAGGTAATGCTATTTCGCCGTGATCTGTTCAGCAATAAGCTGAGGCTCATTGTCTATGAAAAAAGGAACCATCAATATCCCGATCCCTATTCCAACTACTATTAAAGTTTTTAGTATTGTTTTCTTCAATTATTTTTACTCCCAAAAGCTTGTATATCAATAAAATATAACACCAAATTTAAATTTCAACACCAAAACTGTATTTTTAAAGTCTTAATACAAAAAAAGGTTCCTACCCAGCAAGCAGAAACCTTTTTTTAAACCCATAGTAAAGGAGGGGTTAGAGATGGCTTAAATTACTTTATTATTAATTTA
>JBFFSH010000084.1:0-11213 GCA_041572575.1 Thermodesulfobacteriota bacterium | reverse complement strand
AGAGCAACGGACTTCTAATCCGTAGGTCAGAGGTTCGAATCCTCTCGGGCGCGAACTTATTTGTCTAATCATTACGGGCAGTTATACTATACTAAGACTTAATATTCTTCATTAAGTTTTATCCTTTCTAACCTATGTCTAACCGTTTATCCGAATAATTTCACAATTTCGGAGGTGTTGTAATGGCATCCATACAGAATAAAAGAGGTATTTGGTACGCTGTCTTTGCGATAGGAGGCAGGAGGATATGGAAGAAGCTCGGCAAGGTTTCCAAGTCTGAAGCTAAGAATGTTTTGAGACATTTGGAAGTCGAGTTGCAAAAAAAGAACTATGGGATACTCGAAGAGAAACAAGTTTTGTTCGATGATTTTGCTGATGAGTATCTTGCTTATTCACAGACTAATAAAGCAAAGCGCACGTATGAACGGGATGTTGTAAGCTTAAAGCGTCTAAGAAAGTTTTTTGGTACTATGCAGCTTCCTCATATTACTAATCACGATATCGAGCGGTATAAGAGAGTACGTACTAAGGAAAAAGTTTCTCCTCGCACGGTTAACATCGAACTGCGGTGTTTATCTAATATGTTTAATAAGTGTGTTGAGTGGCATTACTTGCATCGCAGTCCTTTTAGTGGTGTTAAGTTATTGAGAGTCGAGAAAAGGGAACCTCGCTTCCTTACAAGGGAAGAAGTCACTTCTTTATTGCTTGCCGCCCCACCCTGGCTTGAAGCAATCATTGTTGTTTTATTAAATACAGGATTGCGTGATGGTGAACGTAGAAGACTACGGTTTGATGATATCGACTTCAAGCGCAACAGAATCAGGGTGATTGCAACAAAGACAAATACCATAAGGTATGTTCCCATGAACCATGAAGTCGAACAAAAACTCCACTGGTTAAACAAATTTTATATTGCTCAGAACTGCACAAAAACATTCAAAGAGATAATTCATCCCCGCCTACCCTGCCAGAAAAACTATGTATTCTGCAATGAAGACGGAAGCTCTGTGGAGTCAATAAGAAAATCATTTGTACGTGCATGTAAAAAAGCAAATTTGAAAAATGTCACAATCCACACACTCAGACATACATTCGCCTCCCATCTAATTATGTCAGGAGTTGACCTAAAAAGCGTTCAGCAATTACTCGGACACTCCACCATCACAACTACTATGATCTATGCTCATCTGACACCTGAACACTTGGCTGGTACTGTAGAGAAATTACCTTGGCTCAAAAACGAAGAGGTTAAAACCGATAAATTAAAAATATCATAAGTTAAATTTTCCCAAGCTGTCTTAGAGAAGTGTATCTACCGTTGTCTCCGATGATTACATGGTCGAGGAAGGGTATATCCATGAGCTTACAAGCATTCTTAATTATATTGGTAAGTTCGATGTCTTCTTTTGAGGGTGTTGGGTCACCGGAGGGATGGTTGTGCATGAGTAGTATGCTGGCTGCATTAGCAAGGATAGCCGATTTAATAATCTCTCGTGGGCTTGTGACAACATAGGATAGAGTGCCTACGGCTACTTGCTGATAACCTATGAGTTCATTCTTGGTGTTTACGAATATAGCGAGTAGTTCTTCTCTATCTTGTTGTTCTGCCCGTTGTTTGAAGGTTTCATATACTGATCTGGGGCTTGATAAGCTTTGTACTTGGTAGTCTCCATTTTTTTCTTTTGTTATTTTTAGCTCATACATGTTGAAGTTTTTTTGCATGAGGTCTGGGTAATCCTTGAGCAAGTCTTTGTTTTCTAAGTAGTGTGGATGGTCTTCTACAAGAAGTTCTCTGTTGAGCAGTTGTTTTTCTGATGGCTTAACTATATCATCTATCGATTCAGTCTTGTTTTCTTGTTTCTTCGGTTTTTCTTTTAAGATTAAAGGAGAGTGATATTCACCGTGAACCATTAAGTAAATGGATTTAGGCTCTTGTTTATATACCCTTACTTCTTTGTCCTCCCTTTCGAGTAGTGAATAGTAGTTCATGGAATAATGACTAATTCCAGAATATAAAAACCCCACTATCCAAGACAGAACCGTTTATCGACATAGACTTTATAAATAGGAAAGCAAGGTAATGCACCAGTATCTACTCAGAAGTAAAAACAAAAATGGATGATCCTATTCTAGAAAAATTGCAATCAATAGAACAACAACTAGACCAACTACAAGAACAGGGTAGGAGAACATTTCAATTCTTTAACAAAGCACTTAGCAACGATAAAAAAACAAAACAGAAAAACTTACAATCAAAGAATATAATTTTAGAACAGATCTATTCTGACCCTGACATTCGTTATCCACACCAAAAAATCATACAATACCTCTTAAACCAATACGACTACGAAACGAAACAATACAAAAAAGTCTATTTCTCCAAACTTGTTAAAGAAACACGAATCGGAAAGAACAAGGCCAATGAATACTTCTCTCTTCTTATGGATAAAGGATTATTACAAAGAAGCACAGATGGGTATAAAGTGTTCTACGAAATAAATGATGAAACATAATTATTATAAACAATATTACTTATCCATATATGATCTTGTAATAATAGGGCAGGGTGATAGACACGTTAATCAAAAATATAAGAACACATGATGATCAAGACACAATCGAAGTAAAAGCCCACATACACATAAACGAATACAAACAACTCAACGGAGACTTAGAAACCCTCAAAATCTTCTCACCAGAAACTATCACAGAAAAAGCCACCATCATAAAAACCGGAAGCAGGTCCAACTACGCCAAATACCTACTCTTACCGGTATCTTTAAGAAGACAATTCCAAACCAAAGAATGGAGCTATGAACAACTCAAATGCGGCAAAATCGAACACCAACAAAAACTCTACATCATCTATGAATTAGAAAAAATATTATATTAAAATTAACAAAAGCTAAGCATACAAATAGTAATTAATATAAATTGGCAGACTAAATAATCCAAGAATTATAATGATATAGATAGTATAGGTTAAGAAAAACTAACTTAGCTAGTTTTGTGCGGGACTCATTACTTCAAACACTAAACTTTCTAAATCATTGGCATCTAAACTTACTTTAGACTGAAGCATTAATATATTATTGTTATTATCCCTCAACATGTATGTATTTGTCCTTTCAATAGTTCTACCTTCTAAAGCAAAATAAGTCTGCTGATAATCTAAAATTCCACCAGCAGGAATAATGTTTGAACCATTATCTTCAATTAATTCTTGAGCATCTACATCTACACATATTTCAACAAAATCTGGATCATCAGGACTACTCAAACAGTATTATGCGCTCTCTATAGTAACATTACTATTACCAGTAGTTTCAGTAAATCGATCTGTATATATAGCATTCCCAGTAGATCCATCAATAAATAAGTCTATTAATTCTTGTGGAATAGAAATTTGAACCTCAGAATTTACTTCCCCATTATCGTTTAAACCAACATCACTACCATTAGAACTACACCCTATATGTAATCCAACTATAAAAAAACATAATAAAGATATTGTAAGACTACCTGCCCCCCCCTATAATGCATTAGAGTTTTCGTGTCTAGTTTCCTCCATACTTAAATAATATACTCAAACTGCGATTACATTAATTCGATTGTATTAATTTTAGAATTCAAAGTCAACCCATTATTTTCGTATACAATAACAAACAATATAGAGCCAGGTTAATTATTGTTAAGTTGGAGAGTTTTCTCCTGGATGGCTTTTACCCATATCTTGTTCTTGTATTTCTAGTACAAGTTCTAACATCCAGCGTGGGTACTGTATTGCTAGTTCCTTTGGGGTCATGAAACACAAACCGCAAAATGATTATTTAATATTTGTAGTGCAATGTAGAATGTGGTTGATGCTATCTTAGTTTTCTATCTTGAGTGCTTCTTTAATAAGGAGTGGATTTTCTTTTAAAAGCTTAAGTATCTGGCCTGGCATGTTAGTAATTTGCTGCTCAAGTTCATCAATACGACTGTCCTTTTGCTGTATTTCATCAGCAATCTTTTTTCTATCGAGCGGACGTTTACAAGTTTTGCAATTTGATATTCCAATGCCATTTACTGTCTCACAGAACATGCATTTGTTAGAAAGGATTTTGAGATTCTTAGACGCTTTTTCTTGTATGATCCCTCGTTTAATGAGTTCCAATTTGAATGTGTCGTCGTGCTGGCTTAGGTCATAGGATTTTAATTGTTTTGTGCTTGTCCATCTGGCGGTGTGCTGGATTTGCAGGTCTGAATCTCCCCGCAATCTTCGGTAAGTAACTCCACTTCTTTTAAGAGAATAGCAGGTTACAGGTTTGTTGATTCTTAATGCTTTTAGTTTATTACGAAGATGTTTGTTGATAGTATGAGGTTTAAGCTGTTCATATCGTCCGTGGCTGCCCAGATTTAAAAAGAAAAAAGCTTCTGGGTTGTTCTTGAGCGGATGATCGTTCAGCCATTCAGCAACGTAAGGATAACTGTCTATAACTTCTAAAAACCCTGTTCCTTCTTTTCCATGTTCTGATATCCAAATCTTCCCATAATTATCAGACAATTCCACATCCTTAATCTTGGTAAAAAGTATTTCCTGGGGTCTACCTAATGATTCAAAACTGAGGGTAAGAAACGCCTGCAATCGCACATCTTGGCTGAACGCCTGAACAACCTTTTCAAATTCCTCTACAGTGAGTTTATCATTTCTTCGCTTCTCTAAACTCCTATCTACATCCTTGCTCTTTAAATGCCTAACAGGATAAGGAACGATATCTTCATCTACCCTCCCTTTCTCATCCTTTTCAGGGAATAACAGCTTCCAGATGTGCTTGATATCCACAATGAAGTCTTTTTTAGTCTTAACGGATTTACATACTGTGTGCATATAAGTCATTACCTGGTCTACATCATCTCTAGTTGCTTCTTCTAAATTCTTTTCAATACTGAAAACAATTAGTTTTAAAGAATTAAACAACCTAAGCCTTCTCACATAACTCAAATCCCTCGCAGAAAACTTATCATGTAGCAGTCTGAAATAAGCAAGATTATCCTCAAACTTACAATAATACTTCCTAAAACCCCGTCTTCCTGAATTCTGAGGTTGTATTAAGAAATCATCCAAGCTAGCTAAAAAATTCTCATATTTCCGTTTACTATCATAAATATCATTCTCTACCATACTAAAATAGAATACAAAGCTTATATATAAACTTTACTGGTGGTTTAAACTCAAAGGTAGTATGCGGAGGACATGGAGACTATATCACATTCTAAACCATCTCACGTTTTTCCGTTGGCAATAAAGAACTTATTTTGTATAGTATTATAGTTTCTATTTAAACCTTTCTTATTATTAGAATTGACGTCGGGAATGATAATCTTTACTCTTTGCAGTAAGTCGGAATATTTCTTGAACCATTCCCTGAATTCTTTTTTTAATTTTGCGATGTCCTGACTACAAATAACTTGTTCTGCCCGTTTTTCATGTTTGAGAGTATCAAGCTGTTTTTCCAGACTAGACCTCCTGAAATCAAAAGTAAAACTGCTTCCTATCTGTACTGTATAAAGCTCCATCAAGTGAGTCTTTAGGTAAATGTAATGCTGATAGATTCGATATATGATATCCTCAGACAGCAGCTTACGTTTTTGTATGTCTGATGTTATATCGGTTAAGATAGTCTTGAAGCTGTTAAGCTTATCAGAGAGTAAAGTTTCCAAACTATCTTGTTCACTATCACCATCACCGCTTTTTGTCGCTTCAGTTACTTTTTTCTTGGTTAGAGATGGTGAGTATGCAAGAAGCATGTCCAACGAACCATATAAACCCATAAACGTTTATCTGTTATTTTTTCTTCTTAGATGAACCCCAAATACTGGTAAGCATCTCTCTCAATTTTTGCTCTAAAAAAGTGGCCTGATCTAAAGCCACATACCTCATATAAGATGAGATAGTATTGAAACCTCTCACTTTGGAATAATGCTTGATCTTTTCATATTGATCTCTTGTAAGTCTTATCTGTACAGTACGTATACGAACCATTACAAGATAACAAAGATGGTTTATGTCTTAAAAGATGGTATTAAAAATAACCCTGAGATTATCCCAAAATTGTGACTGTTTTGATAGAATTATTTTCTATATAGAAGGTAAATAAGCTCAAAATCTATAAGAATCTTCAAATCATCGTAAGTACCTGTAATTACTGTTGTTTTATTGTTTCATTGTTTCACCTTTCTTTCTACTATAAAACAATAAAAACAATAATAAAATCAGTACTAATATCTACAAATCAATATCAACCCCAAACAATACCAAATAACCGCTAAATTCAATCAAATTTAAAAAACAATCTATAATATCTAATCTATTATTAAACACTCAAAATAAGCACTAAATCAGTAGCTTATCAGGGCGGGCTGAGGCAACCCACAGCCCGCCCGCATTCACTGTAACTTTCTCAAAATAAGAATTTTTATATTTATTACATCCGTATATATGAAAATGGAAAGTTACCAAAATAAAACAAAGCAAATCCAAAAAAAAAAGAACCAAAAAATATATAAGCACCAACACTAGTAATTCAACTTCTAGACTCAATAGAACCCAAATAATCAAACGCCTCCTGCAACACCCAAACAGCATTAGGAATATCAAACTCCCTAAAACTCGAAGTCGGCTTCAAAACCCCATCCCGATCCTTATACATCCGATACAAAGTAACACTCCGATACCTGACAAGACCATCCTCACCCTGAAACTCCCGCTCATAAATACTAGCAAACACACTACCTCTCCGAATCCGAATCAAAGGAACAGTTTCATCTGCCATACATCAACCACCTCACATTTATACCCTTTAACACCTAACACCTATATAAAAACTTTGTAATGAAAAAACAAAAAGATCAGTTATTGCCAGTATTCTTTAATAAGCATCCTTTACAATTCAAATAACACTTCTCAGGACATTTCCAAGGAGTAGGACAATGATCCAACTCATACTCCATCTGAACCTGTAATAGTCTCTGCTTAAAAACCACATCAGAGCCAACACAAACAACAGCCAACACAAAAGAAAAAATAAAAAAAGAAAATATTAAGGAGGAGATCATTGTTTAACCTCCAAATCATACTCCTCAAAAACCTTCTTAAGAAGAACAGATACACGTGGCAAGTCTTCAGTTCTAAAACTCTGTGCATAGCTATCCTTACCCTCACGGTCTTTATAATACCGTTGCACGACAACAGAAGGTCTCTCAACAACTCCATTTGCAGTCTTCACTTCGTTCAAGAAGACACTTGCCGATACACTTCCACTTACTAACTTCTTAACTGGTTTACTCATTTCACAACACCTCAAATAATTTATTACTTAATCGGAGCTTACTCTAAGCTCTCAAAGCAGACCCAAGATTTTGGAGTCGATAAATTTTTAGGACAACCCTGTCCGACCCGAGAACAGCGGAGCGTCGTGAAGGGGAAAAATTTACGAACTACAAAATCATAATCATTAATGCACTACAAAATATTTCTACACCAAAACCATAACCCACTTAGTAAACTACAATGGGACTAGAAGAAGAACTTCAACAATTCACTGGAACAGAAAGATACTACCGAAACTTCACCGGACTCCTCTATACTGATGGAATCCAACACTTAGCGGAAAAAGCTAATTCTTACTGGCTCATCGACCTCGTAGGAAGCTACCAACACAAATACAGATACCTTCCATTTCAGTTCTGGGAGTTTAACAAAAAGCAAGACAAATCCGCAGAGATAACAATGAAAGAAGACGCAGACAAACCATATAAAATAAAACAACACATACACTATACAGACTTCCCACTCACCTACTTCTCATTCTATTGCGTTAACAACGTCATGATCCTCAAAACAGAATACTAAAACCAGATTAAAAAGAACAAATGACTAATCCACACACAGAAGAAAAGCTTCGTAAGCTATCCCCAATTGATTCTCAGACTAGACAGAAGTGGCTCTTTTATCTAAGTGCAGAAGGAAAGGAACGTGATGAAGCTGATGAACTTATAGATATCTTATTATATCAACAATCTGGGAAAGATTATCAGAAGAAGATACATCTTGACCCTCCAACACCGAGCGATTGTTATGGGAAATATCAACTAGGAACAGTAATATATCCACCAGGAGATAATTTTTGTTCATTTGGATTAAGAGAGGACGAATGGATAAAACACATACTTATAGTTGGCATGACAGGTGCCGGAAAAACAAACCTTTCATTCAATATCCTGATTCAATTACAAAAGCATAGTAAACCTTTCCTTGTCTTTGACTGGAAAAGAAACTACAGAGATTTAAAGCAACTGCCACAATTCCATAACCTAAAAGTCTATACTGTTGCAAAGAAAACTTCTCCATTCTATTTCAATCCCCTCATCCCACCACCAGAAACAGAAGTAGGCGAATGGCTAATGAAACTCGTTGACGTATTAAAACACGCATACTTTGTAGGCGAAGGAGTAGAATTCTTACTAAGAGAAGCCCTTACGTTTGTATATGAAAAACATCACTACTTCTCTAACAATCCAAGAGACCCGCCTCTAATGGAAGAAGTACTCAACTACATCCGAAGGAAAAAACTATTTGGCAGAATGGGACTATGGAAAGCTTCATGCATCAGAGTACTCGAAAGCTTATGTTTTGACTTCGGCTTAGGGGCAGTACTTAATACAAGAACAAAGACAGACCCTAATGAACTACTAAACAATAACATGGTCTTAGAACTCGATACCCTATCAGATGCAGACAAAACCTTCCTAACCGAAGCACTAATCCTATGGATCTACGAATACCGAAAAACAGAACCACACAGAGAAACGTTCAAGCACGCAATCATAATTGAAGAAGCCCACCACATCCTAAACGAGAAAAAGGAGAGAACTGAAGGAGTAGAAACCATTATGGAAACCTGTCTGAGACAAATACGAGAGTACGGTGAGTCAATCATAATAATCGATCAGGAACCAACCAAACTCAGCAACAGCATCAAAGCCAACACCAACACCAAAATCACCTTCAACCTCGGAAACGGAAAAGACATACTAGAAACAGCAACGATGATGAATCTTGACCAAGAAGAAAAAGATTATATTAACTTACTAAAAACGGGTCAGATAATACTCACTGTAACCGGAAGAATTACCACACCCACACTCATTCAATTACCAAAGATAAACATACAAAAGGGAAAACAACCGATCAAAACTTTTCAGAATAATTAAACAACCTACTACTAGTAATTAACACCATTCACAGTTGAAAAGGTCTATGGCGCACGTTTTGACTGTCATACATTAGAATATATAGAAGAGTCCTCGAAGCTTAAGATTACCAACACCTATTATCTGAAAAGGGATATATACTTGGTTATTAAAGGTGTTCGTGTTCAATAGACCGTATTATGCTTTACTATATAAATGTTTACCGGTAGTTGGATAGAATGTTTGGCTCAATTCTATCCATTTCTCTGGTTTATCGTTTTCATGTACGGACATGATTAGAAGAATAATAATATGCTAATATTATTAAAGGAAATGCCCAGGTTTCAAAAAGACTAGGTCATGTCGACCTTAAAATAACTATGAGATTTTATGACTTAAAATTAACAACCGAAAGTTTTTTGAAGATTATCGAAAGACTCCTAGGAATACAAAAAAATTTTAAAGTACATTCTACTGTTTTGCATGTTTGCCTAGATATGTAACTATCTTTTCCTTTTCTTGGTCGGTTATCACCGGCTTTTCCATAATCTTCATATTAACTTTCATTCTCTCTACAACTGCAGGCCATTCTTCGGCAGTATGGATTTTGGGATCAGGTAATGCATGGCACTGGGAGCAGGTATTCTTAAAAGAAATTGCTCCTGGCGATTCTGGGAATGGAATTATATCAGACGCAATGGACTTTAAGGAATATTCCTTTAAATAGGCTACGATTTCTCTTTTTTCTTCAGGTGTAGGTGCTTTCATCCACATCATACCCATCCATTCCTCTCTCATGCCAGACATCCATGACAATCGATTGAACATTCTCTGGGTGACTGTTGGCCATTCCTCCGAACTATGCATGGATGGACTGGATAGATTATGGCATTGAGTACAGTACCGTACTAGAAGTTTAGCTCCTTTACTATCAGGTTTAGGCAAATCCTCTGGCTCGATTCCGGGCGGCAGCCGTCCACTCATCATATCATGCATCTTATCCATATTGTCCTGATCAGTCCATCCCCCTCCACAACACGGCGCTTGAGTATGGCCAAACTTATTAGCTACAAAAAAGCAAATGATAAAAACTAAAATAAAACTAAGAAAAATCATGAAAAATCTAATTCTACCCATAATCAAAACCCCCCTTATTTATGATGAAATAACTTGTTTCTTTTCTTTATACTCCTTTTTGTTAATTTCCCTACAGGCATAACTTTTTTTCAAGACATCCAATGCTGTCTCTTCTACTCTTTTATGCCCATTCCCACTTGTTTTGCGGACTATCCATACAACCAGTAAGACGATACCGATAACCCAAGAATCCAGAAAATTATATTAAGAAACATTCAGATTCCCATCCCTCCATCCATAATCCAATTTTCAGACATCTAAACCCCTAATAAAGTCTTTTCGTCTACTTAATAGCTGATCATGACTTTTCACTTTTAACCGAAAAATCTAAACCAAGGGGATTAGAATTTCTTTGGATCTGTATAATCTTAATTAGACCAGCTGCTAAAATTGCTAATGACATAAGCTGAGCCATACTTAGTCCAGGAATAATACTTGGAGTAGTAACCCTAATGAACTCAATAAAAAATCTTTCCATACCAATAAGAACGAAACCTAATGAGCTTAGCATGCCAACATGTGGAAGTGATTTACGGAACTTCCATAGTATTGTAAATACTCCAAGCATAATTAAGGATTCATATACCTGAGTGGGGTGAACTGTAATATATGTGGGAGGTGAACCTCCGGGAAATGCCATTGCAAAAGGTAGATTAGAAGGGGTTCCGTAGTCATCACCAACTAAAAAACATCCTATTCTTCCTGACCTTGCCCCATATAATAGTACCAGATTATAAGTTAGAATTTTAGGTAATAAACCCTATGAATAGGAGGCAAGGGAAATGCCCAGAAAGCGTTACACACCAGAGCAGATAATAAGATATTTAAGACATGCAGAAGTT